>NZ_JBFSUL010000001.1:0-64384 GCF_041467395.1 Vibrio sp. 10N.247.310.98
TTCGTGAGAGGACGTTCCTCCTGATAACCACAATTGGGTGAGTGCTAGGGTGTTGGTATGATGAACGTAAGTGAATCCATTTAAGATGCGTTATACGTGGATCAGCGGAAGTGGTTAATACGCTGTGGCCAAAAGGCATGAGAGTAGGAAAGAGATTGGACAGTGCTCTTTCGTGATCAAGACGCTCTCCGCATTATAGTGGGCATCTAACCCGACGTTGCGCGACATACGGAACAGGGTAAGCCTGTACTTCTCCCTTTGGGAAAGCGGTCTGCAAAGACAGCCGATAGTGGTGCAGGTAAAGGAGGCTAGAAAAAGCGAAAGCCGCGTTGTAATGATGCGGATACAGGTTGTTATCTGGCGCGAAAGCGAGCTGACTTCTAGCTGGTCTCCCGTTGCAAGATAATTTGAAGAACTTTATTCAAGGAGAAATGCAAATGGTAGCTTCAAAAGAAGTTAGTGCCTCTCCTAACGGCACTCGATGGCAATCCATTAACTGGAAAGCCGTCGAACAACACGTATTAAAGCTTCAAATACGCATTGCAAAAGCAACTCGAGAAGGTAAACGCAGTAAGGCGAAAGCATTGCAGTGGATACTAACTCACTCAAAAGCGGCAAAACTTCTTGCCGTTAAACGAGTGTCACAAAATAAAGGCAGCAAAACGCCAGGAATCGACGGCATCATCTGGAATACGGATGCTCGTCGTGTGGCAGCGGTTAATCAATTGAGTCGGAAAGGCTACAAAGCTAAACCACTCAGACGTATCTATATCCCCAAGAAAAACGGCAAACTCAGACCTTTAGGTATTCCGTGTATGATAGATCGAGCGCAACAAGCGCTTTATCTACTTGCCTTGGAGCCTATCTCTGAGACCATTGCTGACCTAAATAGCTATGGTTTTCGACCTAATAGAAGCACAGCCGATGCAATCGAACAATGCTTCAAATGCTTGGGTCTTAAACGTTCAGCACAATGGGTTCTTGAGGGGGACATTAAGGCTTGTTTCGATAAAATTGGTCATCAGTGGCTAATCGATAACATTCAAACAGATAAACGAATGTTGAAGCAATGGCTTGAGTGCGGTTTTATCGATAAAGGACTGTTTTACAAGACAGCAGAGGGGACGCCTCAAGGCGGTATAATTTCCCCAACGCTTATGCTGTTGACGTTAGCAGGTTTAGAAAATCTGGTTAAGTCGGTAGCACGTAAAACTGGCGATAGAGTCAACTTCATTGGATACGCTGATGATTTTGTAATAACTGGGACTTCAAAGGAAGTTTTGGTGAACAACATCAAACCGCAGCTAATTAGCTTTCTAGAAGAAAGAGGTTTAACACTTTCTGAAGAGAAAACACACGTAACTCATATCAATGATGGTTTTGATTTTTTGGGATTTAATCTCAGAAAGTACAAAGGCAAACTGCTTATTAAACCAAGTAAGAGCAACGTACTGTCATTTTTGAGTAACTTACGTGAACTCATCAAAAAGCACGCAACAATTCCAGTGAACGATCTGATTAAAATACTGAATCCAAAACTGAGAGGTTGGGCGAATTATTATCGTCATTGCGTGGCAAAGCGAACTTTCGACTATGTAAGTCATCAACTTTTCTGGTTGTTATGGCGTTGGGCGGTAAGGCGTCATCCGACGAAAAACAAAGATTGGGTGCGTAGAAAATATTACTTGAACCGACGAGGTGAATGGCAATTCCATGGTTGGCAAAAGATCGCGAATATGGATTGTCATTTTAATCTGGTTCAGATAGCCAAAACGCCAATTAAAAGGCATGTAAAAATTATGAGCAAGGCAACGCCTTATGATCCTTTTTACGAACCTTTCCTTAAAGAACGAAAGGCAAAGAAATTGGGACGAAACTCATGGTTCGAACCTGCTTTAGCTGCATTGTGATTGCTGGGTAACGTAATACGCCTTAGCGGAGGCTTGAGCTGTATGCAGTGAAAGTTGCACGTACAGTTCTTAGAGGGGCGGCACTTGGTAACAAGTGTCGTCTACTCGACATTTCCTTCCAACTACAATCGTGATGACCAAATTAAAAAGGAGGTCATCATGGTAGTTTTCAACAAAACGAAACGAAGTGGCGTCAAAAAGCCTTTTCGGCTTGAGGAAATTTGGCGGATCAGAACCAGATTAGAAATTGAAAATAATTTGATGCAGCTTGCGTTGCTCAACTTAGCTATTGATAGCAAACTTAGAGCAAGTGATTTGCTCGTTCTCAGAGTTTGCGATGTATCTTCGCAAGATAGGATATTTAACCGCGTTAAGCATATCCAGCGCAAAACAGATATTGAAGTTCAATTTGAGATAACGACAAGAACTCAACAGAGTCTAATGAAATGGATTTTGATGGCTTCGCTACATGACAGCAATTTTATTTTCCCAAGCCAAAGGCGAAAGCAACAACCGATTAGCTATTCGTACTATCGATACTTAGTGAGGAGATGGGCTTCTAATCTGGGGTTGGATCCTAACTTGTATGGCACTCACTCGATGAGGCGAACAAAAGCGACGTTAGTCTACGCAAAAACGAAAAATATCCGAGCGGTGCAGCTACTACTTGGTCATACCAAGGTAGATAATACAATCCGCTATCTTGGGGTTGAATTAGAAGATGCATTGTTGCTTTCAGAAGGTACTGAGTGTTAATCGAAAAGGAACCTAAATACTTAGGTGTTTCAATTGCTATTACGCTGAAAGTTGTTACCCATTCACCGCTACACTTGATTATTTTCAATACATTAAGTGCAAATACTACTAATCTGTCCAAGGTTTAGATGGCCTTAAACAGATTAGGTATACACAAGCTTAAATTAAACGTTGGAACGCGCGTTTTTCTTCTTTGATTTATAGGCTTTCATTGAAATTCTTAAAGCAAGCTGTTTTTGTTTAATTGAAATGAGTTGTCTAGTTACGACCTTATGGTGTAACTCTGTGATAAAGTTTTTTTCCCAAGGCGTAAGGCGGTCAAACCTCAATAAAATAGTGTCATTGAGTACATTGAACAACTCGTATTGGCTTTTATCCATTCGACTGCTAAGCATTCAATTAGAGCACTTAGCTAGAGAAATGACGTTAAGGCTTTCTACTTTCTCATTTTTTCCTAAGGTAATGATTCGATAGGAGATCCCACTCTCTAATAGTGGTCTTATTTCGATGTTGTCACAAAAACTAACGGCGACTTTTTCTACTAATCGGTCCATATTCAAAGTTTTCTTTTTTACGAAAACAAGAGTGACACTATCGCCCTCTGACTGTGCATTTACGAGTGTGATTGAGCCTAACTCTTGTGGAAGTTGGCTTGAAATAACTGTCGCTCTATAATCGGCAAGTCCATTAGATTTTATTGGGCTTATCTGACAACCGTTAAGCATGACACTGACGAAGAGAATTACAGTTGTTCGTAGCATTATGCGCTCCTTCTTCCTTTCTTCTCCCTTTAGGTGCCTTAAAATATTTATGGATATAACGTGAAGACATAGAAGATAAGAGCGCACTGTAATCTAAACTGAATGTGACTTTTTCCCCTACAAGTAGTGGTTTCTGTGAGGATTCAAGGACAAGGTGATCGCTAGTTGAAGACATGATCTTAATCCCATTCGGAGCCTTAAGCCCGCCGACACAAACATCTTGGCGGCCTAATGCCAGAATAGCTTGCGATACCTCCCCTCTATCTTGAAGGTTTTCTTTTTCACCAAAAGCATTTAACCCCCGACTTCCCCAAGGCAAAGTCGGTTTAATTTTGGATTCAATCACTTCAGCGGTCAAAGAAACCGCATCCGTATGTAAGCCTTTGATATTTTCGTGCTCTAAAGGCTCACAGCCTAAAAAAATTGCTTCTCCTATACGAAGGTTATTGACTCGAGTTAAGCCTGTTCTCTGAAGAGCCCAGTTAACTGAAGCAGAATTACCCCCTGAAATAATTTCTAGACTGACCCCAAATGTAGCTTCAATTCCATCGGCAAGATCAGAAAGAATATTCATATTTTTATCATCTGGAGCGACACCATACCGACAAGCTAAATTCGTACCAATTCCTTTTATCGTGATGTTTGGTAAAGAAATAATCTCACGGATAAAATCAATAACGCGATTAGGCATCACACCTTCTCTGAGATCGCCAAGCTCAACCATAATAATAATATCGTGACGACAATTTTGTTGTTCCGCTGCATGTGAAAGCCTCTGAATCACTTCAACTTCAGAGTTTAAACTCATATCACTGTATTTTATTATGCTCGCCACTTGACTGAGCATGGGTGTACGTATCAGCATTTTAGGGATAGCAATGCCAGATTCAGTCATCTTTTGAAGATTTTCGATTCTTGAATCGGCTAACATTGGTGCGCCAGCATCAATAAGAACTTGTGCGATGATAGGGTGACCGAGGAAGGCTTTTGTTACAGGCGTAACGGATATATTTTTCAGTGAGAGCTGAGTAATCAGGAATTGAGCGTTATGGTGAACTTTCCCACAATCGATGTCTAACCTAGGGTAGTTCACCCTTTTTCGGCCAGTTTACTTTCTATTATAGGGAAAGCTGACGTTACGATGTGCAACAGATGTTCGACAGGTTGTGACAAGACATCAGTAACAGGTAGACCAAATTCGGTAGTGTAACTGTCTATCACACTGCGTGTTTCATCCAACGACATATCTTCATGATTCAGTGTTAGTCCAATAACATTGGTATTAGAAAACGTTTCGATAAGATTGATTTCTGAGGCAATCGAAGGCATTGGGCAATCAGGAAAATCACTACGATATAAACGTTTAGGGGCATGTTGCAGTATCACACCCGTTGGACAGCTGCCACGTAAGATAAAAGCGCTGGTTGAAAACGCAGGGTGACTCAAGGCTCCTTGCCCTTCAATAATAATCAGATCCGGGTTTTCTTTTTCATAGGCCTGTACAATGACAGATTCCAACTCACCGGCACAAAATTGTGAAGGAACAGCATCGAGTGCAACGCAGTATTGTGCGCCTTGCATAATGCCTGTTTGACCGGTGGCAATCAGAACGACGTTAAGGCCTTTTTTAGTCAGTTCATTCGTTAATATTGTTGCTGTTGTTCGTTTTCCTAGCGCGCAATCCGTCCCCATGACAGCAATTCTCGGACATTTAACGTTGTGTATTTTCCCGATAAACGTTTTCAGATCGCCTTTATTTTTGGGTTTGCGAGTATCGAATATTCGAACGTTATTCTTTAAGCTGGCTTCTAAAAATAGAGGATCATCGGTTAGGAATTCATGTAAGCCATTTACGATGTTCATTCCTAGTGACATGGCATTTAAAATTATGCTTTTATCTAAGTCAGATAAAAAGCCACTTGATGGCGCAATGCCAAAAATGAAGTAATCAGGAATGCTTTCTGCGTGAATGATAGCTTCTTCAGCATTAGCAAGGATAGGTATTCCATTGGCTTTGTTATCAAGAACTTCACCAGCATCTAAGCCAGCAGACTCACTATCAATAACCGATAGAATACGATAGCTTAACGAATGTCTCACTAACCCATTAGCGGTTTTACCATCAATTTTACCAAAATTACCTTCGCAATATATAATCGCAGAAGGGATGACAGGTTTTACTTTCTGAGCAAGTGGTAACCAAGGTGCGAAATGGGGTACATCGTTGTTGATTTCTACATTTTCAATTCTAGTGAGTTTGAAGATGTTTCTTAACTTTTGGGTTGAAATGGACATAATTAAAGCCTGCGGTGAGGCTTAGGAGGGCAACTAAGGAGTGCCGAGATGTGAGTTCGGAAAAGAAAAGAAGTCCCCACTAAGCGGTAGGGATAACAACCAAGGTAACACACTCACCAGACTTTTGTTGATTATTATTAATACGCTTTCTAAGTCTATCACTTTCAGGCTTCACCCATACTAACGTGATTGATTAGAGATCTAAGACTCATTGTTCAACGTCGCCGTATCAACCTCTCAGCTTTAAGGTTTCAAGATACTTTTTCTAATATTAGTTAAGTGAATTAGAGTTTTGAGTTTAACGCGTTTTTGTCCAATTTCGTGCTAGTAGGTACCAGAATCTTCCGTGATTGTTAAGTTCGATGAAGGGATAAAACCTTCAAATCAATCTAAGTATGTTTTGAAAATGTGATTAAAAAGGCTGAATCAATAAACTGATCAGCCTCTATCGATTTATTCCATTAAAGGTAACGACTTCTCAAATGATCTTTGAAGTATTGCGCATTCAAGGTTTCACCTGTTGCACCTTTCACCAAATCATCAGTAGTAAGCAGGCTGCCTTTGCTCCAAATGTTCGATTCTAACCAATTGAAGATAGGGGATAGGTCACCGCTTTCAATCACTGAGTTCACATCCACTGTTTTCTTCATTGAAGCCATGAACTGAGCCGCGTACATCGCACCTAATGTGTAAGGTGGGAAGTAACCGAATGCGCCGTCCGTCCAGTGGAGAATGTGACCTGCATTTTAAGGTAGTTGCGGCTGTCCAAATTATTGCTAACGGGGCGACTTAACTCACAAAGTACGAAAAGTGGGGGCAGAGTACAGTTCTTGACTCAAACGAATTCGCTAGTTTTTGCTCTGTAAATCGCACTGAAAGAGTCACACACATACAAGGTAGTATGAGCATAGCCTTGAACAAGCCCAAAATCCTCGCTGAGAGCGTTTGAGGAGGTCTGAGGGTTGTTTTTGGTAGCTAATTTACCCATTTACCATAATAAGAATGATGAACTCCGACTTTAATTGCATGAAACGAGAGCTATCTATTTAGTTTCACTGCTGCGACAATCTTAATTTCTTACTAAACTGGAATTAGTATTGAACTAATAAAAAAGGAATAGTTATGCGAATTGTTTTTTTTGTTTTTGCTCTTTTTTTTTCTTCCCTTTCATTTGGAGGTTTTAAACCAATTCACGATAAAGCCTTAGAAGAAAAAGCACTCGATGCATTAGAAGTTCACTTAGTAGCTGAAGGTTTGATAAGAGATGATGCTGAGCTAGCTCTCGCGTATGAGGAGGGAGGGAAGAGTATTTTTTTCTTTCGAGTAAGAGTGCATGAAGGTGGGGATGAGTTATATAGGGTTTTTTGCTCAAAGGCTAGGTGCCGTTTTAGTTATAACTGACAATTGAAGTTGTAGTGGTCTAATGATCCCTGACAATCACGTAAGCGACTTTTTCTATCCTTTTAATTCATGCTTTGCTTAATTGGCAATCTTGCTAAAACGGAAATGTCCAGAGGCTTCATAAGCCTGAAGCTTTACTCGTGGCGCTTTTCTTGCAAAGTGCCTGCTAGCTCAGATCTGCCCCAAAATCACTTAGATTGAATACTCTACATCGTTTAGGATGCGAACATTTTCCCTACTAAAAGTCATCCATCCTTATGAACTTTAGTTGTGAACAATTGCTATGTATCACATCAACCATTTAGTCACTTTATCTTCACGGGCTGGGGGTAAAATCACAACAAACTGTATGATATCTTTTATATTATTTAAAGGTACAGGGAAAGTGACATGACTGAAGAGATAGTCAGCTTGATACCTCACACTCCTATATAAAGGGTGTAATCCATCAAAACTCGAACTTAAAGTTAACTGAAACGAAAACAAGGCTCTAATTGAACCTTGTTAAAAAATTGGATGAGTCTATGAGTTAACGACGGAGACCGTCTTCAAATCGCTTGCGATAATTGTTTATCACGGTGATTAACGACTTTTTAATATCAACAATTTGTTTGGAATGTGGACACCAAAGCGCGAAGCCAAACTTGAAGCCCTCTAGCATCTCATCGGCTTCAACTGGCTCAATGGCATGATTGGCAAACTCAGTATTAGCGAAGGTTTTAGGCAGTAACGCCCAACCCAACCCCGCTTCGACCATCTTTATCACTAGGGCAAGTTGATCGATTGCTTCATTGTCTGAGCTGTAAATAATCTTCTCTGACATACCTTCTTCAATAAAAGATCGTAAGACAAATTGTTTGCTGTTTTTCAGAGCTACCAAGACTGCACTTTTCTCCAACCTAGATAGATCTCCACCTTTTTGAACAAAAGGGAGAAATTCGAAATGCCCAAGGAAAGTCGCATCAAAGCTATACATCGCCTGACGGTCATGCACATTGACGATACCAAAATGGTATTCGCCACTATCTATGCCTCTTTTGATGTCCTGTTTATTCCTAACAAAAAAGTTCACGCGCATTAGCGGAAAATCGCGAAGAAATTGCTGGCGGATTTCAACCAAAGCGCGATGAGGAATCACACTAGAATAAGCGATGTTGACGCTTTCTAATCCACCATAAGAGAGGCTTAGCGCCAATTTATCGAAAGTACGCGCTTGCTCGATGGTTAATTTAGCATTGTGATAAAGAAGGTGACCATCTTCAGTTGGCTCTACCGAACGCCCCACTCGTTCAAACAAACTGACCGCTAGTTGGTCTTCAAGGTTGGTAATCACCTGCCCTATCGTAGTTCGGTGCTTATTGAGTTTGACCGCGGCTTTGCTAAACGAGAGTTGTTCATAAACGGTCACGAACGCGAGAAGTTGTTCAAAACTAAAATTCATAGGTTTCGCTTCCTTTCTAGAGTGATTTACTTAAAATATGATAACTGATCTGCACCAGTGATACTGGACACTCGACTAAGCGAGTTGCCCTACTTCTGTTAATTCATGACTTACTAAATTAGATAAAACGCAACTCGGAAATGTCCAGAACCTTCACAGATGGCACTTCGTAACTCAGAAGTGCCCCTTTTCTAGTTAGAACCAAAGCTACCCTTCAGCCATAATTGTGACTTTTGACTTACAATACTTGTACTATGCTTTTTTCAGCTTGGTTCTACTTACACAGCAAGCTCTGCAAGTAGAAACCTTCAATGTGGTTGGGCGTTTTATCTACAGATAACGACTTCTCAAATGGTCTTTGAAGTATTGCGCATTCAAGGTTTCGCCCGTTGCACCTTTCACCAAGTCATCAGTGGTCAGCAGGCTGCCTTTGCTCCAAATGTTTGATTCTAACCAAGTGAAGATAGGGGATAGGTCACCGCTTTCAATCACAGAGTTTATATCTACCGTTTTCTTCATTGAAGCCATGAACTGCGCCGCGTACATCGCACCTAATGTGTACGATGGGAAGTAACCAAATGCGCCGTCTGTCCAGTGGATGTCTTGCATACAGCCGTTAGTGAAGTTACCTTGAGTGCTTAAACCAAGGTAAGACTGCATCTTGGTATTCCATAACTCTGGCACGTCAGTGTGTTTGATCTTGCCGTTGATCAAGTCACGCTCAATCTCGTAACGCAGGATAACGTGTGCAGGGTAGGTCAGTTCATCAGCATCGACACGGATGAAGTCTTTCTTCACGCGCGTGTAGATCTTCTGGAAGTTTTCTTTCTCAAATTCTGAGCCTGAGAATTGCTGACCAGCCAAGTTCGCTAAGTGTCCAATGAACGGGTCGCTGCGGCCGACTTGCATCTCGAAGAATAAAGATTGAGATTCATGAATGCCCATAGAACGAGCTTCCCCCGCTGGTTGTCCTGCTAGGTGTTTTGGTAAGCCTTGTTCGTAACGTGCGTGGCCTGTTTCATGCACAATACCCATTAAGCTTTGAACGAATTCCGCTTCGTCATAGCGTGTTGTGATACGCACGTCTGAAGGGACACCGCCACAGAATGGGTGAACACTTTCATCCAATCGGCCGTGTTCAAAATCGAACTGAAGCAGCTTCATGACTTCTAAACCCAGTGCTTTCTGTTTCTCGGTCGAATAGATACCTGATGGTGCGTTAAATTGCTCGCTCGATTGTTTTTCGATCACTTCATCAATTAAACCTGGAAGCCAAGTTTTAACGTCTGCAAATAGGGTATCAAGTGAAGCAGAGCTGGTGCCCGGTTCATAGATATCTAGCATTGCATCATAAGGCGTTAGATTCGCCGAGTCGGCGCGGATCTGAGCTTCTTCGCGAGAGAGTTCAACCACTTCACGCCAGTTCTTTTCGAATCCAACCCAGTCGTTGTTACCACGTTGGCTGCGCCATGCATGTTCACACTTTGAGCCAGCTAGAGATTTGGCTTCAACCAGCTTTTCTGGGAGTAGATTGGCTTGTTGCCATTGGCGTTTAATTTCGCGCAGAGACGATTGTTGCTCGCCATTTAGCGCTTCGTTTTCAGCGTCTTCAATCCAGTCACCAAGCTGTGGTTGCGTCATTAATCCGTGAATATGAACCGAAAGCTCGGCCATTGCTTCACTACGAGCTTGGTTACCACCGGCAGGCATCATTGAAGCTTGGTCCCAACCACAAATCGAGGCTAGGTGTTGAAAGCGTGAACATTTTTGAGAGTGTTCGACTAGTTTTTTGAATGCGCTCATTTGACTACTCTTAATTTGGTTTCTGTAAATGATCCTTAGGACTGCGTCAGCGTTAAGGTTCATCTCTCATGTACTTTGATTATGGCTCACTTTTAAAAGACGCTTACCTTCGGAGTCGAAGATATAGCGATAAAAGCATGAGGCGGTACGATGCCTTGAATTTACTATTTCTTAACAAATCAAACTGTTCTATTGTGCACAAAATCAGTGAGTTGTATAGCTGGTGGCAATTGTTGCTTGCGAATTGTTCAGAGACACGGTATTGATGATAGATCGCTGAACAACAATGACAATAATATGGATATTTTGAACTTTGAGGCATTTCTAATTGCCATCACTATTTTAACGCTAACGCCGGGCTTAGATACGGCTTTGGTTATTCGTAACACGAGCCGCTCGGGCTTATCTGATGGTGTAATGACCAGCTTTGGTATTTGTAGCGGCCTCTATGTACACGCCTTTTTCTCTGCTGTGGGTATTTCTGCAATTCTTGCCCAGTCTGCTGAACTCTTTCAAGCCGTTAAGATGGTAGGTGCAGTTTACCTCATCTGGCTTGGCTTAAGCAGTTTGCGAGCGTTGATGAAAAACGGTGGCGGTTTGAAGGTCGGAGAACAAGCTCAGCAGGCTTACAGTGCAAAGCGTTCTTTGCGTGAAGGCTTTCTGTCTAACGTTCTTAACCCAAAAACAGCAGTTTTCTATCTGGCCTTTTTACCTCAATTTGTAAACCCTGAAGGTTCGCCTTTATTGCAATCTATGTTGATGGCTTCGGTACACTTTATGATTGCGATGGTATGGCAATGTGGTTTGGCTGGCGCTCTTAATTCCGCTAAAAACTTGCTCAAAAACGCGAGTTTTATGAAGTGGATGGAAGGCGTGACGGGCATGGTGTTGGTTGGGCTGGGTGTTAAGCTTCTGATGGAAGAGCCTGTGTAGTTCACCGTTTTCAGTTGAACATGAATATATGAAAGCCCACGATGTGTCGTGGGCTTTGTGCTTTATTACTGGTAGATCTTTGTACCGATCTTATTCTACAGCGCAGTTATTCAACGACGCTAATGTTCATCTCAGCACCTTCGAAACCTAAGTCACTCAACTCATCGGCGTTAAAGTTGGTGGTAACTTCGATGTCGCCAATGCGCTCAGTAGATTCGTTGACGGAATCAGTACTTCTTTTGCTGCGTAGATTGTTAGTAATTGGTGTTGCTTGTCCAATTTCGATAGTACCTGCAAATTGAGATTCAGCGTAGAAATCTCCAGACACGTAAGAGTGGAAGGGGCGTAAGCTTCCGCCAGTCGCGTATTGCATGCTTGATAAGCCAGCTTCTTTAATCGCCCAGCCCCAATCCCACCATTTAGTTTCACCTGGGATGTAACGGTGATCCCATTGGTAGCGAATGTCGGCAGATTCACTGCTGCCACGGCCCATGGTGAAGGTATGAGCCTTGTACGGGCGGTTATCTGGATGAGAGTGCCACGCGTTGCCACCCCAACGAAGGAAGCCGTTGAATTCAACATCGTAGCTAATATCGGCGTTGAATCGGTACGGGTAAGAGATGCTTGAACGATACAGCTCAACTCGAATCGGTAGCTCCGAATTCGCAGGAACCATAGGACGAGCTTGAAGTGTTACTTGTTCGCTAGTGGAGTTGCCATTTGTTTCAGCGAAGCTTTGGTTAGCCTCGAACTTAACGGTGAGCTTAGTTTCGCCAACCAAAGGCCACTTGAAGGTGTTCTCTGTTTGAACGCTCTGTGAGAATCCGTAGCTGTTCGTTTTCGACCAGTTTGTTGATTCGTCTACTTTTAGGTCTACCACCACTTGTTGCGCGATGTTGCTGTTGTTTCTTGCCGTCGCGTAAACCGTTTTCACTAGTTCACGATCCGACTCGACAACATCACCATGCCAAAAGTTGTCGTCGTTAACGGTGTAGGCAAAATTGTCGACGGTGATTTTGGTTTTTTCATCACAGCGATAGCCGCTACAAGAGCCATTGTTATTTCCTTGTATTACCCAACTGTTGCCAGAGCGCTTTATCGTCATGTCTTCGCCCACGTACTGACTGTTATTACCGCCAACCCAAGCGTAACCTAGGTTGTGGGCTAAGTAGCTTAATGGGCGTACAAAGTCGTTACGGTTGTTCACTAATTCATACTGAACATCGATTTCGCTGCCTTCCTGAACCGATTTGGCGGAATAGTTAGGGATTTCAGATTGGTCGTTGTTTGGGTAACAGAACGTTGACCCACTGCTTGATTGCTTAATTTCGCCATGATAACCCGGCCCCATGATTACCCAGTTTCCTTTTAACCCGGTGATCTGCCAAGTGCCCATGCGAGCGACCAAAGTACTCTTCTGCTCTTCTGCTTCATAACGGTCTATAGGACGATAACCAGAGCGACAGACATCTTCACCAAGTTGGTCAAACACTATTTGGTCTGGGTAAATCTTCGCATTTACACCGGTTGATAGAACAGACAACACTGCGGTTGCTAAGAGACTTCTGTTTACTGTGATCATTAACAATTCCCTCATTTGTAATTTTTCTATTTTGATAATGTTTTGTGTGCCGTGCAGTTAACAAGACAAGTTCACTTTTTCATGTTGATAAATAGATAGATACTGAAAAGGGTTGAATTAAATTACCCAGTTAATTCAATGGCTTGTATTGTCATTAGTGTTTTTACGGTGAAAGAGTATGCAACTGAACGTAAATTGTTTGATGGGGCTCAAACCGTTTTTAGAAAAATGAAGGCCCATTATTCGGGCTTAGACGTCAAAATTATTTGACGTTATTTTTGGCGTTTGTATGAATGGTTAATTAGAAGAACAGGTATAACCATTCACAATACTCGTAGTTTTAAGGTGGGCAGGTAGTGAGTGACAAAGAGTAAAAATCTAACTTGAATATTTTGCTTTGCTATCGGTTTTAAAATGCAAACACTTAAAGTAAGGAAGACTGTAATAATTGTATTACTGATAAAATAATGAAAATAACCATCCGTTTTTTATGTGTAATATCGGAAAAGCTTGCTACTTGATAATAGGGCACTTGTTGCTAGTGGTTAAACTATCTCTAATTATCGTTTGGCCAGAAGTTGCGTTCGGCCTGTATTACACGTTTTAATGATGGCAAATAAATCATTCGAACTTAAGATATCAATCTTTACCGTTAATGGGTCATTGTTGATTAACAGGTAAGGCGCCAATCGGCTGTCATTCATTGTTTTATTTATTTTTTGCACAGAGACTAAGTCAATGGTGCCAGAAATAGAAAAGAAAAGTGATTGAGAAGGACGGGCTGTTCCTCTGAATCGCAGAACAAGTGGGTCGGGCATGTTGTCGTCTTGAACGGACATCAGGTGCAGCACCTTGTTGTTACTTATTTTCGTTAATCCGTCGGTACGTAATACATTGTCATTCACTATCAGGTCCACCACGCTATGTTGGTAGCGATGCTCTTCTTTTGGTTGGGGCGAAGGGATACTCCATATGCCAACCAATAAAACGAATGCAGAAATGAGCGCAACGATTGGCATCATAATTGACCTCTTTCTAGGAATAGGGCCAGTTCGGTACTGGCCTGATCTAGTTGGGTTGGCGTGTAAAAGATGTTGACGGACTGGCGTGTGGCTTTGTTCAGAATAGAGAGCTCAGAATATTCCGCTTCTTCGCTAATGTACGCCACGCAATCACATTGATACTGATAGAGAATGCTTTCTAGCTCTGGCGTCATCGCCATTTCAGGGGCTTGGAAAACTTGTATTTGACCTATCCATTGCTCGCTGAGCCGGTTAATGGGGTTGATATCGCTGAGGTTTCTCTCATTAACCTTAGCAAAAGCCAATAACGCTGATGCCAACAGTAAGCAGCCAGTGGTGAAGTAGCACAACTTGTTTCGGTTTTCAGCAGTGGGAAAGTAAGCCGACGAACTTTGTTTAGGGTTAGGCTTAGGTTCGACTGCAACAGCTGCACCGATAGCAATACCGTTATTGCCGACGGGTATCAGGTTGCTCGCATCAGCAAGGGGAGTTGTGGCTGCATTATTGATGGGGGAGTCGATTACCACGCACTCATCGATAAGGCGATAGCCCACCTTAGGAACGGTGACGATTGGGGTTTCTTTGATGCCTAATCTAACGAACCCTTGGCGCAGTAAACTTATACTTTTCGCTAGTGACGTATCCCCTATGAACTCGTTTCCCCAAGCGAAGCTAATAATATCTTGTTTGTTAACAATATCGGGTGAGTTTTTATGTAATAACTCCAGGACCCGAGTTTCACGGTATCCTACTTTAATAGAACGTTCATCGTTATAAATACGGTTTTTAATCGGGTCGAATCTGATCATATAGCCAACGTTTTATTTTTATTATAATTCTCTCTACAATGTAGATGACTATAAACTGACTAATATATGAATTAAAGTCACATGTTTTATTCTTCTGGTTTTTTGTGTCGTTGAAACGAAAATAAATTTAATATGTTTGTTACAAAACGCCTGACACCAACGCACAATCTGTTAAATATAAGTAATATCTAATTAAGTGTTGGTTTTATTAGTGTCCTGTTTAGTAGTCTACTATTCGCTTTATTAAATCGCATAGTGGTCGATTTAATATTCTTGTTATTTATAAGGGCATATGTGCTGCATAATAATTTAAGACGTTTCGCTATGTGATGAAAATAAAAAAGCCCGCAGTTAAATGCGGGCTTGGTATTCAATCACTTCAGTTTACGCTTTAACTGCTTCACAATCATTTGAAGACGTCAACGGTTTGAAGAATAGCTTGGTTTCTTCGATAACAACGTGGCGCAGCAAGATAAGCCCGATTAGGTTCGGAATTGCCATTAGGCCGTTCACGATATCAGCCATTATCCAGATCATGTCGAGCTTTAAGAATGCACCAGAAGCCACCAACGCAATGAAGATGATCTTGTAAGGCAATACAGCTTTGGTACCTAGCAAGAACACAACACAGCGCTCACCGTAGTAGTTCCAACCTAAAATTGTTGTAAACGCAAAGAAGATTAAGCCAACAGAAACCAACATAGGGCCAAGGGTATCTGCATTCAGACCAACAGCGAATGCGTGAGTGGTCATCGCAGCGCCTGAAAGATCAGTCTGCCAAGCACCCGTTAAGATAAGCGCCAAACCTGTCATCGTACAGATGATGATGGTGTCGAAGAAGGTACCTGTCATAGAGACAAGTCCTTGTTTCACACATGAGTCTGTTTTAGCCGCTGCTGCAGCCATTGGTGCGCTACCTAGGCCAGATTCGTTCGAGAACACACCACGAGCGATACCTGATTGGATAGCAAGCATGATGCTCGCGCCAAAGAAACCACCGGTTGCTGCTGTGTTGGTAAACGCAGAAGTCACAACAAGGGTAATGGCATTCAGTAGTTGGTCGGCATTTGAAATCAGAACGCTTAAACACGCGACGACGTACATAACCGCCATAGTAGGAACAACTTTCCCTGCCACTTTAGCGATAGATTGGATACCACCAAGGGTAACCACTGCCACTAATATCGTAAGAACGACAGCAGACATCTCACGCGAAGCGCCAAATGAGATTTGAGTTGCGTCCAAGATAGCGTTGATTTGTGGGAAGGTACCGATACCGAAGCAAGCAACGCCGAGCGCGAAGACAGCGAACATTACCGCTAAGATTCGTGAGCCGACACCGTATTGCAGGTAGTACATTGGGCCGCCAACCATTTCGCCATTGCTATCGGTTCTGCGGTATTTAACGGCGAGTAGACATTCTGCGTACTTGGTCGCCATACCAAATACAGCGGCAAGCCACATCCAGAATAGGGCACCAGGGCCACCAATCTTGATTGCGGTCGCTACACCAACGATGTTACCTGTACCAATGGTTGCTGAAAGTGCAGTACACAAAGCCGCGAAACTCGATACGTCACCCGTACCAGATTTGTCTTTGCTGAACACCATTTTCAGTGCAGTTGGGAGGTGTCTAAACTGGAGTAAGCCTAAGCGAAAAGTAAAGTAGATACCTGTACCCACTAGCAGAATAAGCAGTGGTGGTCCCCAAACGAATTGGTTGATGGTTTGTAGTGTAGCTTGTAGGTGGTTCATAGATTCCCCTTAATAAATTAAAAATTTAAGGAGAAGAGGGAAGGCAGTACAGATCTCAGGGATCGGGGGCACTACTTAATACATACGGATTTCTAGATAGAATTCTTGTGTTAATTAAGGCTGTTGCTTTCCACTCCTCTGTCCTTTTGCCTGAGAGTTTCACTTAGCGAATCACTTATAGATAAGTAACGGGCACTAAGCTTGCTCCTTCGGCGACCGATCTAACGGTTCTCTCCAGAGGTTCCTCCAACGACAGTCCTCACTTTTCTGGATTTCTCCAGCATAAAGCACCTGAAAGATTTACTTCTTCGGCGGGTCAATCTAACTAAATGTTAATGTTTAGTTAAAAACCACTCTCCTGCAGTCTTCATCGGAACAATTACCTAAATAATTAGGTAATCTGTAGGCGTATCCTAGATCATATAAAATGTGATGTCAGCTACAAAATATCTGTTTGCACAAATGTTGTTCAACTAAATGATCAAACAACGAGTCTCTGACGTAACTTGCTTATTTAAATGGTATAAAATAGAGAAACAAGGAGGAGTTATGACTCGACTAATAGCGATTGTTTTTTTATTGGCTTTGGCATTTGTACTATTTCGTTACCGGACAAACGAAAAACTGCAAAAATGGGTAGTGATAGTTATCGTTAGCAGTTTCCTTTTGTATACTGCCAGCTTGATGATTTCGGAGTTAACTCGTTAAGCCTGCCTGTAAACAGGTGGGATGAATGTGTTAGTAAAGCTTAAGTGCTTCTGGCTTGAGCGATAGGTTTAACTGAGCCTTCACAATCAGTATTGGCATTCGTGTCAGTGACCGCGTAACGTTAAATAAATTTTTGGGAGTACCCGCTAGTGAACCAGCAATCTGGACAAAGCGAACAAGATGAAGTGGTTGTTATAGAAGAACGCGATAAGCGCAGTCAGCTCTATATCGGCATTGCTGCGGTTATAGGTTTAGCACTGGGTGGCTTAATTGGTTCTACAGTTACGGCTTCTAAGTGGGAGTCCACTTACCAGGTACTCGAAACTCGTTATCAAGAACTGCATGACAGCAGAGCACAGTTGATGACATCCGTTGAAACTAAAGTGGCAAAAGTTGATACCGAAATCGATGCGAAAGTAGAAGCCGCTCTAGTGAAACAAACGGAAGAGCATCAAAAAGAGCTCCAGGAATTAGCGAAGCAGTCTTCGGTTTTAGAGAAGGCGAACTACTCGTTAGAGCAACAGCTAAATGAACAGAAGCAAACGTTAGAGCAAACTCAGCAAGACAACCAGAAACTTAATCGTCAGGCTGACATGCAATCGACTTTGTTTGAGCGTGCGCGTGAAGTTTTCCGAAAAGAATTACAGATTTCTCAAGAACTTGACAAACTTGAGAAAGAAAGAGATCAACTCGAGCAGAATCTTGGTTCTCTTAAGAAAGCGTGTGATGTTTACTTAGATGGCACATCATGGGATGCGAAATCTGACGCGTGTGAGAAGCAAGATAACGCTAACTCTCGACTGAGCGATATCAGACAAATGATTGAAGTCCACACCATGGATCTCAAGCAGATCAAAACGCTCACTGAAGAGATGGGTTTATAAGCTGAAGGCTTTACCAACCTAACGTTAGTTTTGCATTAAATATTGAAACGCCCACATCACACACGTGATGTGGGCGTTTTGCGTTTGTCGAGAGCATAGATCCGGTGCGTTCTCATTATAGATTATTTAAGTGTTTTCATTGTTTGCTTAGATATTTGTGAATAGTTACGTATATCCACAATGATATGTTACTTGTTGTCTATTAAATGACTTTGCATACATATTTTCAGCTCAGAGTCGCTGCATAATAGTGTTGTTCAGGATGAACACGCAGTCGATTGCTAGCTCGCATTTGGCTGCTTTGACGACAAGGGATGGAGTGATGCCAGAGTATCTTTGTGAGAACTGCACCATAGCTTATTGTTTCGATGATTGTCGCTCGCCATTAGCGCAAAAAGAGATGATCAAAGTAGAAGAGTTGGTTCGTCGTGTCGATGATGAACAGAGTGAAAAGGGTGAAAAGAGTGAGCAGGGCATTGAAGGTAGTTATTCGCCTAATCGTTCAGACATAAAAAATCCCCACAAGCCAAGCTGGTAGGGATTTTGGATAAGTTGCAGTCCTGTTCTCGTTTTCTCAAGCAAAGGGTCTTACAAAAATTTTTAGAACAGTTTCGTTTTTAGAGCTGTGTCGTTTCTTAGAATGCAGTTGGCTACTAGAGCAAAACCTCATTCCACTAAACGTTATTTCTCATACGTTTTGATTTCGCCTGATTCCACACGAGCAACAAACGATTGCAGTTCTTTCTTCACAACTGGCATCAAGAAGTACAGACCAAGAATGTTGAAGATAGACATCGCAAAGATAGCCGCATCAGAGAAGTCGATTACCGCACCAAATTGAATCGTGGCACCAATAACAACAAACACACAGAACATCACTTTGAAAATCAGCTCCGTTGTTTTGCCTTCACCAAATAGGTAAGTCCAAGCTTTAAGACCGTAGTACGACCAAGAAATCATCGTCGAGAACGCAAACATGATTACTGCGAGAGCGAGTGTGTATTTGAATACTTCTGCCGTTTCAGTAAACGATGCAGCAGTCAGCGTTACACCCGTTAAACCAGAGCCATCGAATGGACCTACGTTTAAACCAGCGATAGTGATAACCAATGCGGTCATTGTACAAATGATTACCGTATCAACGAACGGTTCTAATAGTGATACTAGACCTTCGGTGATTGGTTCTTTTGTTTTAACCGCTGAGTGAGCGATAGCTGCTGAACCTACACCTGCTTCGTTCGAGAATGTTGCACGTTTCAAGCCTTGAATTAGCGCACCAATAAATCCACCAACAACACCTTCACCAGTAAATGCACCTGTAAAGATTGCGCTGAACGCAGGGCCAACTTGATCAAGGTTAGAACCGATGACAATCAGAGCCATACCGATATACAGAGCAGCCATCCAAGGAACAACTTTTTCTGTTACCGATGCGATAGAAGGCATACCACCAACAATCACAGAGAAAACTAAAGAGGCAAGTACAAGGCCAGTGATCACACCGTATTCACTTGGTACATCAAATGCGTAAGTTAACATGGCGTGTGCTTGGTTAGCTTGGAACATGTTACCGCCGCCCAATGCGCCTAAAATACACATTAATGCGAAACCAATAGCGAGCACTTTACCTAGTCCGCCTAAACCTCTTTCACCCAGACCTTGGCTTAGGTAGTACATTGGACCACCCGAAACAACACCTGAAGGTAGGATAGTTCGGTATTTCACACCTAAGGTACACTCACAGAACTTAGAAGCCATACCCAGAAGGCCACACAAGATCATCCAGAATGTCGCGCCAGGGCCACCAATCGCAAGTGCAGCACCTACACCGGCAATGTTACCAAGCCCGACAGTACCAGAAAGCGCCGTTGTTAACGCTTGAAAGTGAGAAACCTCGCCGTCCTCTTTAGAGTTAGGATCGGTATACTTACCTTTGATAATGTCTATCGCCATGCCGACACGTTTAAATTGAACAAAGCCAAAATAAACAGTGAAGATGATCGCAGCGAGCAACAGCCAGCCAACAATCACTGGGAAGTTAGCTTCACCAATCGGTACACTTTTAAATATCAGCCCAACGAACCAACCTGTGTATTCGTTGAAAAAACCATCAACACTTTGACTTAAGTTGCTGATAGCTTGGTTAAATGATCCTTCTTCTGCAAATGCACTGGAACTAAACAATAATATAAACCCAAAAAATAATTTACGTATGTTTTTCATGGTTTTCCCTGTCTTTTTAATAAATTATGTTTGTTGCTGTTGTGTTTGTTTTCTATTTGATTTGTATATCTCAGTGGTTTATCTACTTCATTCGACGGCAACATAAACGGCTGTAGCTAGGTCGAAAAACGAAATAAATATAAGTACTGATCTTGCTTTGTATGGATATCCTTTTGGTATGTGCACCAATAAGACTATGGTATTCGGGCTACCAAGTCCTACTGATAATCCTATACATAAAAATAATGCCAACAAAGAAATTTTTACAATAAATTTACAGTTGTTCGGGTTTTGTCATCATTTGGGAATAAGTCGATGCTTTTTATGCTGAGAAAAGCATATGCAGTAGCTGCTATAGAGTCGGGTGAAGGAGAATTCAGAGTGATGGGCTGGAGGGACATAGAGGGCGCGTAGGGGATTTCGAGTATTCGATATGTTTTCGAGGTGTTTAAACATACGAAGGCTAAAGGTGTGTTCGGATCTTAGGATATTAAAAAAGCCCTTTATAAGAGCTTTTTTGATGAGCGGAAAGCATGACTACTTTCCGATAGCACATAAAACTAAACGGCTCGATCACTATTGCTATTGCCAACCATGCTTTTGCTGGATTTGTGGTAGAGCTTAAGTGCCAATAACGAACCCCACAACAAAACTTGTCCCCAGAGTAATGTCCATTGAGATGCCACCTCTTGCCAAGATGCACCCATCTGATCAAGTGCTAAGAAACCTTGGATAGCCGGTGTGCTTGGGAACAGTTGTGATAATAGAACTAACCATTCGGGCATCATTTCAACTGGCCAGATAAAACCTGAAGAGAAGATCAGTGGCATTGAACTGATTAACACTACAACCGTGACTAGCTCTCTTCGTGGCACTAACTCACCAATAAAAATCCCGATCAAACAACTGGCCAGTAAGAAGGGCAGAAGTAAGGTTAAGATCTGTGTTGTTGAGGCGAGCTGGTTTATCCCATACATCGAAAAGCTAGCGCCGAAATAGTACATCGACAACAGGTAATAAATGCCGACTAAGGTACAACAGCGGGCAAGCATCAGTTTCGCTGGAGAGGTCTTACTCCAGTAGCCAAATGTCGATTGAGCATTTTGGGTTGCACCAACTAAACCTGAAGCCATGGCTAAGGTTTGTTGCAGGATCAACACAAAGACGGCTGGAACTACGTAATCGATGTATCCCATGCGACTATTAAACGTTGGTTTCAGGTTCAAGCTGAATGCACTGTAGCCTTTGGCTGCCGATTCTAAAGGCACACCTTCGACTAACAAATGGCTGACCTTAACTTGCGCAGCTAACGTACCACCGGCCTTGGCAAGCCCTTCAACAATGGTTCCGTAGACCAAAAAGTAAGAAGCATCACCAGCGTAAGAAAGTGTCGGGCTCTTACCGAGCAACAAGTCTTTATAGAAATCTTCTGGAATGACAAGGAATCCGCCAATCTCTTGGTTAAGCACGGCTTGTTTCGCATCGGCGATGGTGGAGTCTCGACGGACCAATTCGATCTGAGAGGTGGCATCCACCATACGCTCTAATTGATAGCTGCTTTGACTCTTATCCAAGTTCACAACCGAAGCTTTCAGTTGTTGAGGAACTTGGTTCGCGTAAGGCAATGGATACAAGAAGGAATAGAAGACCACACCACCAAATACCGTAAGAAGCACGACAGGGTTGCGCAATACCGCTAAGAGTTCTTGCTTGAGCAGTTGAGTAAAGCTCATCGTTTTACTCCTTGTTGTGCTGATGCTTCTGGCTGTGTTGACGGCGTTGTTTTTGCAGATATAGCTGCTTTTGTAGATGGATCTGCTTGTGCAGTTAGAGTTGATTGCGCCAAGTGTTTCTTAATTAGCAACATTACCACGAAAGCAGGAACTGCGTACCACAACATAGAAGAGAGGCTGATCAAAGACTGTGCTGCGCTCACACCATAACTAGACTGCGCCGTTTGTACTTCGATGTAATGACTCACGGGCAATAAGCTTCTCCAAATTTGAGCTGCCGTGTTCATGTCTGTCACTGGAAAGGTGATGCCCATGAACGCAAAACTTGGTGCCGTAAATGCGCCAGCGAAACTCATCGCCCTTGCTGGATCAAGTGTTAAGAAGAAAAACAAACAACCCATAATGATACAACTGATCACGGTTAGCAGTTGGGCAATAGTCAATGCCACAAAGCTGCCGTTAAATGGCCAGTCTAAGAGCACATAGAACCAAAAACTAAACGCGATACCAAACATCAAAAAAAAGACAAGGTAGGGCGTTAATGTTGATGCGAGTGACTTCATAGGGGCGTTGGATAACCAAGCGTGAAGCCCACGAGCTCTAACGTTCGCCGTCAAAACCAATATCGTGCCCACCACAATCATGATCTGCCACAGTGCAGGAATAACCGCAGACACCAAGAACTGTGCATAACTGGTGTTCTTGTTGAACAGCGGCGTGATCTGGCTTTGTACCGTTACTGCTTGGCCTAATGCGGATTGCACCGTGGTATCACCGTGTGACAGCTGTTTCACGACTTCAAGTTGCGCGTTAAAAGTCCCTTGAGCCTGCAGCAAGGCAGAGTTCACCAGCTTACCGATTAAGATAAATTGGCTGTTATAGAATACAGACACTTGCGGATTCAAGCCGAGCAGAAGGTCTCGGTCGAAGTGCCTTGGTATCACAACATAACCATAGATATCACGTTCGATCATCGCTTTCGCCGCATCACTCGCAGAGCTGTATTTCTGAGTGACTTGCAGCGTTGGTGACGCATCAACAAGGCGTGTGAACTGTTGCGAGATTTGACTGTGCTCAAGATCGACAACTGCGACCGGTAAGTCACGAGCGATCCCTTGTGAAAAAATCAGCCAGATACTGGCAGCAAGCAGCAAAGGAATCCAAGTTAGGCAAGACAACAACCATTTGTCTTTGCGGACAATCGCCCACTGCCGAAGCAAGGTATTCTTCGCTCTATGATGCTCAGTTGATTGCGAGCCTCTAGATTGCGATCCAGTATATTGAGAGTTAGCAGACATAAGTAACCTAAAGCTCAACCACTAGGCTCATGCCCATACGCAGTGTTTCGCTCGTATCGACAGGGTGCGCTTCTACTTCAAAAGTACGTAAATCGAAGCCTTGTGCTGCGTCTGTTGAGCGCCAAGTTGCGAAATCACCCATTACGGCGATGTGAGTTACTTGGAAAGTTAATGATTTATCCAGAGCCGGTAGGTACGCCTCAAACTGGCTGCCTTTCTCGAAATGCTTAAGCATGTCTTCACGAACATTGAGCACAGCCCAAGCATCCTTGGTGTCGATAACAGTCACAACAGGGAAGCCTTGTGGTGCAAGTTCTCCACTGCTCAATAGAACCTGAGAGACTTCGCCATTAAACCAGCTGTGGATCTGTGTGTCTTTTGCGTAAGCTTCAACTTCCGCTACCGCACCCGCTGCCATTAACGCTTTTTGAGCGGCGGCCACTTTGGTTTCGTCACGCGCACCTTCTTGCGCTAATTGATACATTTGGAATGCAGCGCTTTCGGTGTACTTCGCCGCTTGCCACTGTGTTTTGGCTTCATCACGCTTCTGCTCGGCAACCACACCATCGTTGTAAAGGTTGTTTACACGTTGGTAGGTTTTGTCCATCAGATCGGCAGCTGCTTTGGCTTTCAACCATTGGTCTTTAGCCGCTTGGATCTGTTGAGTACGCGCGCCATTCTCTGCTTCTTGTGCTAATGCACCAGCGGCTTTCTGACCAGCTTTTGCTTGCTCTAGCTTCGCATCAATCTCAGGGCTTAGTAGAGAGAAGATCAATTCGCCTTTTTCAACCGAATCGCCTTTGCGCACGAATATTTCATCAATTCTGCCAGGTACTTTCGATGAGATGCTGTATTGCTGCACATCGATTTGACCTTGAAGCTTAACCGGCTGAGGTTGATAAGCTTGATAGAAACTGTATCCGACCCAGCCAATAACGCCGATACCAACTAAAGATAGAAGAAGGGGCTTAATAGGTTTCATGAATTATCCTTTTGACTGGCTAACGGTGTCTGTTTTTGAGTCGAAATCAGACGGAACAGAGGAGGTTAAGTAACTGGAGTAAGCATTCATTTCGCTGGTTAGCGCTAACAGCTTGTTGAGAGAGATTAGGTATTTGAAGCGAGCAGCAGATTGCTGGGTTTTAATGCTCGCAAGATAAAGCTCGGCATCAACCACTTCTAATGAGTTAGATAACCCTTGTGTGAAGGCTTTTTTACGAAGTAATAGGTTTTCCTGAGCTAAAGACAAGCTCGAGTTTAGGCCTTGAACCTCTTCAATGGCTTGGTTTGCTTCAAGGTAAGTCTTTTGTACCAACACGGTTAAGTCTTGCTTAGCTTGTGACTTAAGGAATTGAACCTGTGATACGGCACTGTGAGCCGCAGCGACTTTGTCGGAACGGCCAGAGGTATCAAGCAGTGGCACATTCACACCAATGCCAACCAACCAATCGGGTTTCATTTCACTGGCTAGAGAGTCATCTTCATACAGGCTGTAATCACCATAAAGGTAAACCTCTGGGTAGTATTTACCTTTCTCGGCTTTAATTAAGCTGCTTGCTTGTTTCTCTTTTGCATCAAGAATCTTAAGGCCGGGGTAGGTCATGAGTGTCTGGTCAATGAACACGTCCATATGAGGCAGGTTCTTATTGATAAACAGTTGTTCAGAGGGTTCTACACTTTCATTTTGACCAAGGATTTGGGTCAACGCCAATTGCGCAATTTTAAGATCGTTCTGAGCTTTCGTGCGCTCTACAATCGCTTTATCTAAAGAAGCATCGGCTTGTAGGCGTTCTACTCGGGCGATTTGTCCTTGCTGTTCAAGCTTGATGGCGAAATCACGATGCTGAGTTAAGCCTGCTTCAACGGCTTGACGCGTTCTCACCACGTCTTCCGCTAAGATCACCGAGAAGTAATACTTACTTAAGTCTTCGTAGCGAGCTTGTTTCTCCATCAACAGTTGGCTTTGCGCTTCTTCGCTTTTACCTTCAGCCGCATTTTGCGCAGCGGTTATTCGACCACCAGTGAAGATAGGCCACACAGCACGAATGGAAGAGCTAAAGATGTCTTGTTCGGTAATCGTTGAGGTAACGCCACCAACTAGAGGGCGCAAAATCGCGGATATAGCAGGGTTTACTCCACTCAAGCTATCTGAAAACTGTTCACCATTAATCGTCACATCACTATCAAGGTGCGTGTAGTTAGCCCCTAAGGTAATAGAAGGAAGATTGAGGCTACTTGTTGAGTTCTGAAGGTGTTGATAACGTTCAACGTTGGCTTGTTGAGCCGCAAGAGAGTTGTTGTTCTCTTGGAGAATTTGCCACGCTTCAGAAAAAGTGAGCGGAGCTGCATAGCCTGGCGAAGCCATAGTGCCGAGAAGCATACTGGCGATCGCAAGGTATCGGAATTTTGGTTTGGTCATCTGCATTAAATACCAATTAGAGTATTAACTCTAATGTTAACAGGGCGATAGTCATTTGTCTTGAATAGATTGTCTCATATGAATAGAAATTTTCATAACTCGTTAATCAAGTGTAAATAAGATTGAGTGACGTGAATATCAAAGATAAATGAAACTTAAAAAGCACGCATAAGCGTGCTCTTTAAGTTCAGTATAGAAGTGTTTTTACAAAATGAAGTGGCTTATTTAAAGCTAGGACAATGGTGATCGGCGCGCCATACCAATTGTCTTGAACCTTGCATTGTTTGTAATAAATCTCTCCCTGACATTTGCGGGAATGCTAACAATACCTTGAGATCGAGTGGGGAGGTGCCATCTTTCTCATAGGCTCTTACGTGAGTAAAAGTCGATTGTAAGTGTTTGAACAGCATAGTCTTAGTAAGACAAATTCCAAAGTTATCGCGTTTCATTGCCTTGTTTCCTTTTCAACAATGTTTATACGTTATGTTTGTTATCCTGTTTCTATTGGACGTTGCCACTGGCCACTGATCGATACTTCCTGCTCATCAATGTTTTATTATTGGGTGATGCTTTTATCAGTCACCTCTTCGTTGTCTGGCTAGCCGAGTTTGAAATAGCGATGGATGAATAGGGGAGAATACTTAATCCGTTTGTTCATCATTCGTAACGGCGAGCGTGCAACTTTTAGTTATAGATACGTCCAGCGAGCGAAGGGTTGTTGCTATTTTGTTAATCGAAGTTTCGATTCAAAGCGCGGTCTGAAAATCATGACCTATGGCTTAGCAACAATAAACTTCTTCATATGCAACCATTATAATTGTATTTATTTTAAACAACCTAAAAAACACCTAAAAGCTTAGTGATCTAGCTCAATATTTATTCGTTTATTTTGGTTTTTAAGCTAATCAGTCCTAAAAATGAACGATTAATCGAGATGAACAACGTAAAGGATTATCAATTAACAATCTGCTCAATTATTTAGTTGAGTAGCAGTCACAAATTCACGTCCCTAGAAAGGTCATGCGATTAACTTGGTGTTAACATTGATCGTCTAACACTAGGGACGGTGGAATATGAAATGGAGCAGTATCAGTTTCCGTAAAAGGTTACTGATTATCATGACGGTCACTGGCCTCGTTGAACTTTTGATTCTTGCAGCTGCTGGTTTTTACTACATCAAACAATCTCAAGAACAAGAGATGGGTTTGAAAGCGTTAGGTGTTGCTGAATTTCTATCTGAATCGCCGCTTGTCACCAGCATTATTCAAGAAAATGGAACGTTGGACCCTAATGGCGTTCCCTACGTTTTGTCTGAAGAAACCCAAGTTAAATTTCGTAACCTTACTCAGCTCATTGGCGCGGCGTTTATCGTTGTTGGAGATGATAAAGGTATCCGCCTGATTCACCCTTATGATGACAGGCTCGGTAAACCCATGCGTGGTGGCGATAACCAAAAAGCATTGGTATTGGGCGAGTCTTATGTGTCGACAGCCAAAGGATCGCTGGGTTTTTCAGTTCGTGGTAAATCCGCGGTAAAAGACACCCAAGGTACCGTTATTGGTGTGGTGTCAGTTGGTTACTTATTGGATTCGTTGCAAGATCGAATCGAACCTTACTTAGCCTTTTTGATTGTGATGGCGTTGCTGGTGGTTGCGGTCAACGCTTTGATTTCGAGTTATGTATCTCGCCGTTTTCAACGCGCTATTTTGGGCTTTGAGCCTGAAGAGATAGGCCGGTTGTATGTTGAGCTAGATGTAACCATGAGTACCGTGAAAGAGGGCATTCTGAGCATCGATAAGCACGGCATTTTACGTTCAATTAATAAGAGTGCCTGCGATATTTTATCGATAGACAGGGATAAAGCACTCAATCAACAGCGCCTTTCTGATGTATTGCCAGGCAGTGATTTAGAACAACTGCTATCAACCGGCGACACCGACCACGATGTTGAGTTGTATTTAAACAATAAGCGAATCATTGCTAACCGAAGCCCGATTATAGTGGCAGGTGAGGTGGTCGGGGCGGTATCGAGTTTCCGATTACGAGATGAAATCAACGATTTAACAGACCAGCTCTCACAAACCAAAGAATATGCTGATCTACTGCGTTCACAAACCCACGAGCATCAAAACAAGCTTAACACTATTAGTGGCTTGATTCAGATGGGCGAGTTGGATTCTGTTCAACAATTGATTGGTCAAGAAACCGCTCATTACCAGATCTTAATTGAGTTCTTAAGAGAGACGGTGAAAGACCCTCTTATTGCAGGCATGCTTTTAGGCAAAACAGAGCGAGCTCGAGAGATTGGGTTAGAGCTTAAAGTGGAAGAGGGATCAAGGCTTGAAGCTCTGCCTAGCTGGTTAAACGCGGATGACGTTGTCACAATTCTTGGCAACCTGATTGATAACGCCTTTGACGCCACCATGACGGCGATTAAGCAAGAGGGTCAAATTGCGCCAGCGCGTCGGGTTATTGAAGTTTCAATCAGTGATTTTGGTAATGAAATTATCGTAGAAGTAGAAGACAAAGGGTGCGGTTTGCCGAAAGAGTTGGCGACCAAAGCACTCACCGAAAAAGGCGTATCGAGCAAAGCGAAGCAAAATCGTGGTGTGGGTTTGTATCTGATAAAGCAGCTGGCAGACCGATATCAAGGGCAGCTTGAAATGGTCGACAACCACGATTTTGGCACGCGAATGACGGTTTATCTGCCAAAAGAAGAACAATAATTAAGCACGAAACGATCTTGCGAAGATCATCGTGACGGAAAAAGCATGGTTAAAGGAAGAACATAAATGAACGCAATCACGAGAGTCATGGTCATTGAAGATGATATTGCGATTGCAGAGCTACACCATCGTTATTTAGAACAGATGGGTGGCTTTGACGTGGTCGGCATTGCCACCACACAGTCTGAAGCGCTCATGCAACTGGACATCTTAAAACCTGATTTGGTGTTATTGGATGTGTATCTGCCGGACGGGTGTGGGCTCGATATTCTTAATCACGTAAGAGGGAGCAATCAAGGCTGCGACGTTATCTTGATTACTGCTGCTCGGGATGTCGATACGCTGCAGCAAGCAATGCGTGGTGGGGTGGTCGATTATCTATTGAAACCAGTAATGTTCCCTCGTTTGGAAGCGGCACTGAAAAAGTATCAATCTCAAAAACAAGAGTTTGAAAGTGTGTCGGATTTGAATCAAGGTTTGGTTGATAAGATGCTGCAAGCCAATGCCAAAGCGGACTCTGGAAAAGTATCCACCTTACCCAAAGGCATTGATGGCGTAACGTTGGATAAGATCAGAGCCATTTTTCAGCAAGCTGATGCCGTTAATATTACCGCCGATGAAGCCGGAGAACGAATTGGTGCTAGCCGAACCACCGCCAGACGCTATTTAGAATTTTTGATTACCACTGGTGAGTTAGTCGCAGACTTAAATTACGGTACCGTAGGTCGCCCGGAGCGCTGCTACAACAAAGCGCAAAGATAAACACGACACCATCAAAATAAATATAAAGCCAGTTGAATAAGCTGGTTTTACCTTTTTCTCCCTTTCCTATTGCTCACTCCACCGACCAGATACCGTTCTTTCTTGACTACACTGTTTGAGAATGCCGATTTGCTTCTCCCTCGGGTCAAATGAACGGAACTATCGATTAGAATTTGTTCGAAATGAGTCAATATTTAATCGATTGCTTTCACAGTGGTTGATGTAAATCAAATAGTCATAGACAATACTGTCCCGAATAGAGGTGATAGCTTTCACCCTCGTTTACCAAACGCATTCTCAAATTTAATAGGCGCTTACTATTGATGTAATAGTTAAGACCTATTATCTATTTTCGTATGTCGCTGATACCTTTGGCGAATACTAAAAACCTTGTTTTTATAGGAAAGATGATGGTAATACCTGAAAACAGCAGCATCGTTATTTTTGGTGCGTCGGGAGATCTAACTTACCGCAAGTTAATTCCTGCTCTATACCACCTGTATGCTAGCAATCAACTACCAGAATCCTTTGCGATTCTTGGAGTGAGCCGTACTGAGTACAGCGATGAGTCTTACCGTGAGAAGCTGAAGAAGTCTCTTCAGGAAATGGAAAAAACTGAACCAGAGACGCTGAATGCATTTATTGAACATCTGCATTACCAAGCGATCAATACTTCAGATGTAGACGACTATGCTCGCTTAGCACAACGTCTAGACAAGCTTGAGCAAGACTACCAATTCGAAAACCATAACACATTGTTCTACTTGGCAACCCCGCCAAGCCTATACGGTGTGATTCCAGCAAACCTTGCTGCGCATGGCCTTAACGATGAATCGAACGGCTGGCGTCGTCTGATCATCGAAAAACCATTTGGTTACGACTTAGCATCAGCTCAAGCGTTGGATGAAGAGATCCATCATCACTTCCAAGAACACCAGATCTACCGTATCGACCATTACCTTGGTAAAGAGACGGTTCAAAACCTTCTAGTGCTTCGTTTCTCAAACGCGATGTTTGAACCACTGTGGAACCGTAACTTCATTGAATACGTTGAAATCACAGGTGCTGAGTTCCTTGGCGTTGAAGAGCGTGGCGGATACTACGACGGTTCTGGCGCAGTTCGCGACATGTTCCAAAACCACCTGCTGCAAGTGCTAGCGATGGTAGGTATGGAGCCGCCTGCACAAATTAACGCTGATTCTATTCGTGATGAAGTGGTTAAAGTGCTTCAGTGTCTGAAACCATTAGAAGAAGATGATCTGCGTAAAGACTTAGTATTAGGTCAGTACACAGCATCAGATGTTCGTGGTCAGCACCTACTAGGTTACCGTGAAGAGCATGGTGTAGCGGATGATTCTCGTACCGAGACTTACATCGGCTTGAAAGCTCACATCAATAACTGGCGTTGGAATGGTGTTCCTTTCTACGTACGTACAGGTAAACGCTTACCAACACGTGTGACTGAAATCGTGATTCACTTTAAGAACACGCCACACCCAGTATTTGGTCAAGATGCACCAGAGAACAAGCTGATTATCCGCATCCAACCGGATGAAGGAATTCAGATGAGCTTTGGTTTGAAAGAGCCGGGCGCAGGCTTCAAAGCAAAAGAAGTGAAAATGAACTTCTCTTACTCTGACTTGCCTGAAACTCAGATGCTGACGGCTTATGAGCGTCTTCTTCTTGATGCACTGAACGGTGATGCGACTCTGTTTGCACGTACCGATGCGGTAGAAGCATGTTGGAAGTACGTTCAACCAATCATAGACTTCAAGCAAGATCCTCAAGCACTGTTTGGCTATGCTTGTGGTACTTGGGGCCCACAGGAAGCAGATGAACTTCTGCAACGTGATGGCCGCGCATGGCGTTTCCCATGCAAAAACTTAACAGACACGGATTACTGCGAACTATGATCAATCACAAGATCTTTGCAACGCCTGAACTGGTTGTTGAAAACCTAGCAAATGAAATGAAAGCATACAGCGAGCAGGGCAAACCTGTTCACATTTCACTGTCTGGTGGCAGCACGCCAAAAATGCTTTTCAAACTTTTAGCACAGGCGCCATACGCGGAAGGTATTCAATGGAATAACCTTCACTTCTGGTGGGGCGACGAACGTTGCGTTGTACCAGACGACGCTGAAAGCAATTTCGGTGAAGCAAACGCGCTCTTATTTTCAAAACTAAAAGAGTTTACTCAAGTAAACCTTCCTGCTGAAAACATCCACCGCATCCGAGGTGAAGATGAACCAAAAGCAGAAGCAGAGCGTTTCGCAAAAGAGATGGCAGACGTAATCCCAACAGAAAACGGCACGCCTGTATTCGATTGGATTCTGCTTGGTGTTGGCGCAGACGGCCACACAGCTTCACTATTCCCAGGTGCAACCAACTACCAAGATGAGAACCTATCTGTATTAGCTTCTCACCCTGAGTCTGGTCAAATCCGTGTTTCTAAAACAGCGAAAGTTTTAGAAGCAGCAAAACGAATCAGCTACCTAGTACTGGGTGCAGGTAAAGTTGAGATCGTTAAAGAAATTCATACAACTCCTGCTTCAGAACTGCCTTACCCGGCAGCGAAAATCCAGTCTAAAACTGGCGAAACAGAGTGGTTCCTAGATTCAAATGCAGCAAGTGCTATCGCATAAGTGCGAATAGCCGCAAGGAGATAAAATAATGAAAGGTGATATCGGTGTAATTGGCCTAGCAGTAATGGGTCAGAACCTTATCCTAAACATGAACGACCACGGCTTCAAAGTTGTGGCTCATAACCGTACTGCTGCTAAAGTAGACGAGTTCCTAGAAGGCCCAGCTAAAGGTACTAACATTGTTGGTGCTTACTCTCTAGAAGAGCTAGTTGAGAAGCTAGAAGCGCCACGTAAAGTGATGCTTATGGTTCGTGCTGGTGACGTTGTAGACACGTTCATCGAAAACCTAATCCCACTTCTAGACGAAGGCGACATCATCATTGATGGTGGTAACACTAACTACCCAGACACTAACCGTCGTGTAGCGCATTGTCGTGAGAAAGGCATCCACTTCATCGGTACTGGTGTATCTGGTGGTGAAGAAGGTGCTCGTTTCGGTCCTTCAATCATGCCAGGTGGTGCTGCTGAAGCTTGGGAAGCGGTTAAGCCAATCTTCCAAGGTATCTCGGCAAAAACTGACGCTGGTGAGCCTTGCTGTGACTGGGTTGGTAACGACGGTGCTGGTCACTTCGTTAAGATGGTACACAACGGCATCGAATACGGTGACATGCAGCTTATCACTGAAGCATACCAGTTCATGAAAGATGGCCTAGGTATGTCTGCTGACGAGATGCAAGCAGTATTCGCTGACTGGAACAAGACTGAGCTAGACAGCTACCTAGTTGAAATCACTGCTGACATCCTTGGCTACAAAGATGAAGACGGTGAAGCGCTAGTTGAGAAGATCCTAGACACTGCAGGCCAAAAAGGTACGGGTAAGTGGACTGGTATCAACGCACTAGACCTAGGTATCCCACTAACACTGATCTCTGAGTCTGTATTCTCTCGTTGCCTGTCTGCTCTTAAAGACCAACGTGTTGAAGCTGAAGCTTTGTTTGAGAAGACAATCACTCCAGTTGAAGGCGACAAGCAAGAGTGGGTTGATGCACTACGTCAAGCTCTACTGGCTTCTAAGATCATCTCTTACGCTCAAGGTTTCATGCTAATGCGTGAAGCGTCGAACGAAAACGGCTGGGACCTAAACTACGGTAACGTAGCGCTAATGTGGCGTGGTGGTTGTATCATCCGTTCTGCATTCCTAGGCAACATACGTGATGCGTACGAAGCAAACCCAGACATCGCGTTCCTAGGTTCTGACGAGTACTTCAAAAACATCCTACAAGGCAGCCTAGTGGCATGGCGTAAAGTAGCAGCGAAATCTCTAGAGTCTGGTATCCCAATGCCATGTACGATTTCTGCGCTATCTTTCCTAGACGGTTACACAACTGCACGTCTACCAGCGAACCTGCTTCAAGCTCAACGTGACTACTTCGGTGCTCACACTTACGAGCGTACTGACCGTCCACGTGGTGAATTCTTCCACACAAACTGGACTGGTACAGGCGGCGATACTGCTTCTACAACTTACGACGTATAATCGTTAGTTTGAATCAGTTAAGAACCTTGTTGTTCTTATTAGCTGTAAACTAGAAAACAAAAGGATGCCAACTGGCATCCTTTTTTGTTGGTTTGCGTATTTTTAGATGGTCACTTCAAACACACAACTAATTATCGCTTAGGCGGTCATGATATGTGGTTGTACATCGTCGTTGTATTGATCTCGAATGGCCATAAAGCTGTCTAGGTTTTGTTTAGGCGCTTCAACCCACTCTGGGTCAAACATTGAACCAGTGTTTGCTTCTATATAGGCCATCACCTCATTCAGTGACCAAGCGTGTTTATAGGCTCTTTTACTCATTAACGCATCGAATACGTCTGCCAGTTAATAGCGTATGCGCTATTGCTTAACTAAAGTGCTGTTAATGATGATCTGGACGTTAAATAACCATTTTAAAATTAAATGAAAAGATAAATAGGATAACGCACATGCTTTATGCCATCATAAAGGCATAAATAAGGGCAATGGATGTAATGCCCAAGTGATTGAGCTAGAAATGGTCAGTGATGACGGTGTTCTAGAGTAAATTCAAGGCCTTTAGTTGCCTTGAAAAAGGTAATGTTATGACTGAAGAAGAAAGAATCGAACTGCAACAAAATAACCCGCTACACGGCTTAAAGCTTGAAACCATGATCACTGAATTAGTGGATCATTATGGTTGGGAAATTTTAGATGCGGCAATGCGTATGAACTGCTTTAACACTAAGCCTACAGTGGCAAGCGCAGTTAAATACCTGAAGAAAACCGAATGGGCTCGTGAGAAGGTTGAAAACTTCTACCTTTACCGTTTCAAGCGCATGCCTAAAGCATCGGACATCGAATACCAGATGCCTCCGCGTTCACGTACATTCCGCCATGGGCTAGAGCCTCGTGAGCCAATGGAACTAACGGTTGAGTCTATCCACGCTTCTCAAGCTAAAGCTGCGTCTGCATTTAAAGAGCGCCGCGGCGGTAACGGTCGTAACTTCCGTCGTTAACAAGAAGACGTCGCTAGAAAGAACCGTCGCTAAATAAGGCGTCGGCGATTAGCACGGCTAATTAGATAAGCGAAAAACACAAAAGGAGCCTATGAGCTCCTTTTTTAATTCGTTCGATTAAACCGTAATTGGCTAAGCTTCGCGGTTCTTTCTTTGATTCTTCCAAAGATCGGTGACATAAACGATCGCACTGACCAGTAAGAATAGCGCTGACACAGAAAACAGAGCGGGCATTTTTAAGATCCACGCGAATGTGGCAGCAAGAAAAGCGACAAAGCAAATGAGTCGACTTGATGACATGACATGACCGAGTTTAGTGTTCATAACGCCTCCTAATGAAGTCTCACTTTCGACAGGAGAATTATCCTATCTTTGGCAAAATAAAGGCTAAAAAACAGTCTAAATTGTTATCAAATTTGCTAATTGAAGGACTCGTCTCACACATTTTGGCTTGGCTATTTTATAAGTAATAAAATAGCCAAATCGGTATGAGCAGGGTGGAGTCTTTTGGCTTTATCTTTTCAGTTGCAAGTCTTATTAAACCGAACGTCTAATTAGCATAGAAAAAGTAAGCGGTGATCAAAAAGCTCGCGATGATCACTGTGGTTCGAACATAGTGTTGAGGGATGCGGCGAGAGATTTTTGCTGAATAATAACCACCAACCAATGTACCCAATAATACAGCCATGCCAGACGGCCAATCAATCGAACCATTGACGATAAAAAATACGATCGCTGCGAGGGAAGCACACGCGGACACGAGCAGTTTGATGCCATTCATCACGTTGATGTTGGTGTAACCAGCCAGCGCCAAGTAGCTCAATGTCACAATGCCTAAGCCTGCATTAAAATAACCACCATAAACACACACGATCAAAAGCAATACAGCGGAAAAGAACGCCCCTGCGCTGGTGGCGTGCTTATGTTTAGCGGTTACTTTCTTTAGCCATTTGTTGAGAGTGCCACCAAAGGTAAAAAGCAGAGCGGCGAACAGTAATAACCAAGGTACGGATTGGGTAAATAGCGCTTCTGGCGTGTGTAGTAGTAAAAATGCACCAATGCCGCCGCCAATTACGCATAGCCCAACAACGAGCTTGAGTTGTTTGGTACCAGATTGAATTTCGTGGCGCAGTGCGTAAGCACCACTGATGTAACCAGCGCATGAAGCAAAGGTGTTGGTCGCGTTGGCTGCTATTGGTGGAACGCCAGCAAATAACAAAGCAGGGAAAGTGATGAAGCTGCCGCCACCCGCAATGGAGTTAAGCACACCGCCAACCACCCCTGATAAGAATAGAATCAACCAATCCATAGTTTTAGAATCCAATACGTTAACTAACTGGTTACCTTACTTGAATTTGTTATGAATATCAGCGCCATGTGTGTTGTAAAGATAGGTTTGTGAGTTTGCTACCATCTTTAACCGCTGGTTTTAATTGAGGCTTTAAATGAAAAAAGGAGCCAATGGCTCCTTTCGTTGAGGTTTAGTTGATTCGATAAAGCTTTACACTTCTACTGGCTTCGCTCTAAAACTCTTAAATAGTTTCACTAGAATCGGGCTAGACAGCACCAATACCGCCAGAATAGTGAAGGTCATCGTAATAGGGCGTTCCCATAAGAAGTTCAACTCACCATCGCTGATCATCAATGCTCGTCTTAAGTTCTCTTCCATCAAGCCGCCCAATATGAAGCCTAACAGTAATGGTGCCAATGGGAAATTGGCTAGCCTTAATGCTATCGCAGCCATCGCTACCAGTAGCATCACAAATACGTCCATCGTGTTGAATGACACCAAGTACACGCCAGTGATTGAGAAGAAGATAATCATTGGCAGTAGAACCGTTCTAGGTACCGCTAGCAGTTTAGAGATATATGGGATCAACGGTAGGTTTAAGATAACCAGCACGATGTTGCCAAAGTACATCGAGATAATCACCGACCAAAATACGTCTGGGTGTTCAACGAACAAGCGAGGACCAGGCTGAATACCGTAGGCAATCAATGCACCAAGCATAATCGCAGTTGTACCAGAGCCCGGAATACCCAGCGTTAGTAGCGGAACGAATGAACCACTTGAAGCGGCGTTGTTTGCTGATTCAGGAGCAACAAGACCACGGATACTGCCTTTACCGAACTCTTTCTGCTTGTCTTTTGGCGCGAGGCTACGCTCCATACCGTAGCTTAGGAATGCCGCAATAGTGGCACCTGCGCCCGGTAGAACACCGGTAAAGAAACCGAGAATAGAAGATCGAATTGAAACTGGTGCCACTTCTTTGAACTCTTCTTTGGTGACCTTCATGCTACCAATATCCGACATCTTTTGGCTTTCTTCCGCGCTGGTGTCTTGCTCTGGTTTTAGAATACCCATCAAGGTTTCACCCAGTGCGAATGTTGCCATCGCTAATAATAGGAAGCTAAAGCCATCCATCAGATCCGTAAGGCCAAAAGTGAACCGTTCAACGCCAACACCTTTGTCGATACCTACAGTTGATAGCATCAAACCAAGAATAGTCATCATCCACGCTTTGATTACCTGACCTGGGCCTGCAAACGCCGCTACAGCGGACAAACCTAATAGCATCAACGCAAAGTAGTCTGAAGACTGGAAGCTCAGTGACACGCTTGCTAGAGCCGGTGCGGCAATCAAAAGCATGATTGCTGAAAGCGTACCGCCTGTGAAAGAAGAGTAAGCCGCGAGAGCAAGTGCTTTACCTGCTTGGCCTTTTTGAGCCATCGGGTAGCCGTCAAACGCGGTTACTACCGTTGAAGAACAACCCGGAGCATTGATTAAGATGGATGACGTCGAGCCACCAAATACAGCGCCGTAGTACACACCAGCCATCAAGATTAGGCCAGAAGAAGGATCTAGGCCGTATGTAATCGGGATCATCAACGCGATTGCTGAAATTGGACCGAGTCCCGGTAGCATTCCAATAAAGGTACCAACAAAACAGCCAACAATTACCATCATGATGTTCATTGGCATCACGGCGGTAGAAAGTCCTTGTAAAATTCCGTCTAACATAATGTTATCCCTACCAAAGAGTGAAGATTAAACCAGGCTCTAGGTAGATATCTAAGCCTTGAGTTAATAAAAGAAAGAACGCGATAACGAAAGGAAACGACGCGCCAAATAAGACAGCTTTGCGGCGCTCACCCAGTAGGTAAAAGCCTGCAAGTAAGAAGAAGCTGGTTGCTAAAACAAAGCCAAGATAAGTCAGTCCAACACCGTACAGAGCCATTAACACCAAGAAGCCAATAAGCAGTTTCCAGTTCAGCGGCGTAGTGTCGCATGTAACTTTTTTATCCGGCTGTCCGGTTATAAGCAGGATCAACGAAAGGCCAATGCCGATAAACGTTAGCAGGATAGGTAAGGTTCTTGCTGTGAAGGGTTCGTACTCGTCACCGGGGAACAAAGGAATCAGCGTGGTTTGGTAGCCATAGCATAAACATGCAAGCATAAAGAGCATGGCTCCGATGCGATCCTTCGAAAGCAAAGATTCCTTACTCAGAAATTTGGTTGGTAAGTCCGACATATCCAACTCCATTTGGGGTGGTATAAAAAGTAAAAAAGCCGTACATGAGCGAGTCAATGAAATGTCTGGGATCACTAACCAAAGGTAAGCGAATTACGGTACTGGTTTATCAGCCACTTGCGTTTACAACGAATCGGCAAGCGTTAGTAATACGTCTACGAATAAACAAAGGAGTTTGAAGTTAACTCATGCACGGCGAAACAAGGAAAGAGTAAGAGGGCACATAGGCCCTCTATGGTTGTTGGTTATTTCAAGAAACCAAGCTCTCGCATTAGGTCGCCCATCTGTTTTTCTTGATCTTCTAGGAAGGCGTAAAAATCTTTGTCAGCTTTGTAGTTGTCGATCCAACCGTTACGGTCACGAACCACTTGCCACTCATCGGTTTTGTACATTTTGCCAAGCGCTACATTCCACTCGTCGATTTTTGCTTGGCTTGTACCCGGTGCCGCAAAGAAACCACGCCAGTTAGCAAATACTGTCTCGTTGCCGTATTCAGTCAGTGTTGGGATGTTAGGCGCAGCGTCAAGACGCTTTGGAGCCGTCACAGCAAGCACTTTTACTTGGCCAGACTTAGACATCTCTAGTACTTCACCAAGGCCCGTTGAAAGCAGCTGTGTTTCGCCAGAAAGCAGTGCCGCCATCGCTTTACCGCCAGCATCGTAGGCAATGTAACGTACTTTCTTCGCATCAAAACCTTCGCCTTTGAACGCTGCCGCTACTACAAGGTGGTCCATGCTGCCACGAGCTGAACCGCCAGCAATCTTCACTTTACGTGGGTTGGTTTCGAACTCTTTAACGACGTCTTCCCAAGTGTCGTACTTAGAATCCGCAGGAGCGACGATTGCGCCGTAATCGGCAATAGTTGCTGCTACCGGAGTTAGGTCACGGAAAGATTGAGGGAAGATACCTGTTAGTGAACGAACAACGATAGGCGTTGAGTTCACCATTAGCGTGTCTTCTTGGCGTTGTGCTGTTTCGATTAGGTGAGCAATCGCTTTACCGCCACCGCCACCAGACAGGTTTTGGAAAGAGACATTTTCTACGATGTCTGATTTCACCAATACATCACCCGTACCACGAGCTGTCATATCCCAACCACCACCAGCGCCGCCAGGGATTAGGAAGTGGATTTTTTCTACGTCAGCAGCAAAAGTGTTGAAAGAAAAGGTTGCTGCGATGATAGAAGCCGCAAGAGTAGGTTTCAGTGCCTTGAACATGGTTCACGTTCCTTATGTAGGGGATCTCTTCAATGGAGAGAAACTTATGTTTTATTTCCAGCTACTAAACAGATGAGTAGGATATTGCTTAGCAGATGAAGCTAAAGTTAACGGTGTGTTAATGAAATGTCTGTAATGCGGCGATATTGAGAATAAAGAACATTGGATTAATATTGTTCATAAAGTTCACGGTAACGTGTTTTTGTCCATTTACTGTTGAATGATATCTGGATTCTAAAATCGTAGTTATTGTCTCAGAATGATTGAATTCATTGACAAAGTTTGGATTTAACTAGCGTTTTCTACTCGAGTGCATTGGTTGTTGGTCTATATTGTTAGATGTGACTACGATAACTATTTCTGCAAAAGAGTCAGGTGTATAGAGGTGTTAGATTTTAGATGTGGAATAATGAGTTACTATAGTTGATATGCAACTTAAGCGGTATTGATTGCGCTAGGCTGTTAACTTTGGAGTTGGCGATTATTCAAGGATGAAATAATGGCATTAAAAAAAATTTCGTTACGCTTTACCGTTGGAACAATGTTCATACTCGCGACTGTGCTAACGGCTGTGGTTGCGGTCTCTCTTCAATACTACTTCAGTAAAAAAATGGCGACGGAGAATACTCTGTCAAAGTTGACGATGGTATCTCATGACCTGAGTGATTATATCGGCGCGATTGACTCTGACGCAGCCAACACCGCGCGTTTACTTGCTACAGTGAAACGATCTATCAGTAACAAAATATCGAAAGAAGAGTCGCGTAGTATTCTTTCTGAAGCCATTAAAGATAACCCTCTCTTTTATAGTATTTACATTGGCTCATCCGATGAAAATTTCTTCCAAATTATTAACCTAGAATCTGCCCCTGTCGTTAGAGAAAAAATAGGAGCACAACAAACGGATCGTTGGGTTGTGGTTGAGATTCAAAATATAGGGCAGGAGCGAGTCCGGACAACGAAATACTTTGACCAAGAGTTTTCCCTCAGAAGCTCAACTACGGAGCAGAGCAACTACTTTCCAACGACCAGGCCTTGGTATGTTGCTGCCAATGTTCTGTCGGTCGAAAAAACTCAGCCATATCTTTTTCAGCATTTACAAATTACCGGACAAACTTATTCTTTAGCGTTTGAGTCGAAAATCGAATCTGAAATTCAACATGTGATTGGTATTGATATTGTGCTGTCTTCTTTGGCTAACAAATTATCAGGTACGGCGCTTGGATTAGCAGAAGATAGTAAGGTTGAGTCTTTCTTATATTCGAAATCGGGTAACATTATTGCGTCTAACCTCAAGGTTAATAATCAGGAATCGGAGTTTGATGTATCAAAACTGATGCTATCATCTGAGCAAAAAGCCTTGGTTAATGATACTCCTCCGCTTTTAGTGTCTAATCAAAATGATTGGGGGCCGATGGACTTTTCAGTGGCGGGAAGACCAGACGGCTATGCGATAGACCTTCTCAAAATGATTGGTGGTATGACTGGGATCAGGTTTGAATTTGTGAATGGTTTTTCTTGGGGAGAGCTTGTTAATAAGTTTCAAGAAGGAACTATAGATGGGCTGCAATCGGTGCAAAATTATAAAAATAATGGCATAAGCGGCCTCTACACCACTCCAATCTATGATTTACCGTTTGCTATCGTGACCAGAGAAGACGCGAAGATTATTACTAATTATGCCGAGCTTGAGGATAAAAAAGTGGCCATTTTATCTGGGTGGTCAATTATTCCTAAGCTAAGGGAAGACTTTCCGAATATTGATTTAGTTGAGTTTGAAAACCTAGAGTCCGCATTTGATTCAATTGAAAGCGGAGAGAACTTTGCATTCTTAGACGCTGAACCCGTACTCTCGTTTGCATTAGATAGGTTTTTCCAACCAGGCCTTGTTGTAAATGGGGCTCTAGAAGATCTAAAACAGAACTACTCAAATCAATTCCATTTGGTGTTGCAGAGCAAGCATAAGCAATTGCTTCCAATTATTGACAAAGCTATCGGCAGGTTAAGTGATGAACAACTTGATACCTTAGCGAAAAAGTGGCTCCATTATACCGGCTTTAATACGAATACGACGGTTCCTTATATTGAACTTTATGATTTGACTAAGGAAGCAACGGTTGAAGGCAGTATGGTAAGGGTAGAGTTGAATGGCGAGATCAAGCATCTCTATTTAAAGAAAATAGACACGGGCGAACACTACTCTGAATATTTTGCGGTATTGATTCCCGAATCTGAAATCTTTAGTACAGTCAATAAACGTCTAGCAACCTCTGTTGGTATAACGATGTTACTGATGAGTTTGACGTTGCCTATTGCTTGGGGTTTTGGTGCACCGATAGTGCGTCCTATTCGTCAATTAGAGGAGGAGACTCATAAGATCAAGATGCGTGATTATGATAGTGTCGAGCTTGTTGACACTCGAATCAAAGAAGTATGGGAGCTGTCTGTGGCAGTGAAAGGCATGGCGGCAGAGATTAAGCAGCATGAACAGACACAAGAGGCGTTTGTGGAGTCGTTTATCAAGCTTATCGCCCAAGCTATCGATGATAAATCTGCTTATACGGCAGGGCACTGTAATCGTGTACCAAAACTCGGCTTGATGTTGGCTGATGCAGTTGAGAAATCACAGTCCGATCATTTCAAAGATTTTGAGTTTAAAAATGATGATGAACGTCGTGAATTCAGAATTGCGGCTTGGCTTCACGATTGTGGCAAGATCACGATACCCGAACACATCGTCGATAAAGGTACGAAGCTAGAAGCGAACTACAACCGAATTCACGAGGTGAGAACTCGATTTGAAGTACTTTGGCGTGATGCGGAAATCACCGCTTTGAGAAAGCAACTTGAAGGTACGCTATCAACGCAGCAAATTGCAGATGAGTTTGCGACAACCAAACAACAGCTACAAGATGACTTTACTTTTATCGCGACATCGAACGTTGGTGGTGAATTCATGAGTGAAGACAAAGTCGCTCGTATTCACGCGATAGCTGAGACGACTTGGACGCGTAACTTTGATGATCAACTTGGTTTATCACCGATAGAGGCGTTGAACCGAGAACCGAGTGCAAGTTTACCTGCGACAGAGCCACTGTTAAGTGATAAACCTGAACATATAATGAGAAGAGATAGGCCGTTAGAGTTTGACCCGAAACATAAAATCAAAATGGATGTACCTGAGCACTTATATAACCTAGGCGAAGTCTACAATCTGAGTATTGCACGCGGCACGTTGACTGCAGAAGACAGATTCAAGATAAACGAGCACATGCTTGGCACGATTAAGATGCTTGAGAATCTGCCATTCCCGAAAGAGCTAAGCCGTGTTCCTCGCTATGCTTCGACGCATCATGAAACACTCAAAGGTACGGGATATCCAAGGAAGCTGACTGGTGATGACCTTTCAATCCCAGAACGTATTCTGGTGATCTCTGATATTTTTGAGGCATTAACCGCTGCAGATAGGCCTTATAAGAAGGCTAAGCCAATCAGTGTTGCTGTCGACATCATGTATAAAATGGCATTGGACGAGCATCTCGATATCGAACTGTTTAGATTGTTCTTAACCAGCGGCACTCACCTGCGTTATGCAGAAGAGTATCTGAAGCCGGAACAAATTGATTTCGTTGATATCAGCAAATACCTAGATGTTACTCGTCAGATTGCTTGAGTAAAGGTGGCTTGTTAGAACGGGGTCTATGAATGAAAGGCGCACATGAGTGCGCCTTTTTTATATCTGTTTATCGGTGAACAGGTAGATCGACACAAAGTGCTCTGCGTTTGTCAAGTCTGTCTATAAGTTGTCGACACATTGGTTTCGAGTGATTTCAGGGTAGGGAAGGGTTTAGCGGCTCTTTCTTTGCTTAAATCGATAAATAACAAGTGGTTGAATTGTTTTTAGTGTCCTTTTAAGTAAGTTTTTATCGCCTATAGAAAGTACTACCTTAGTCTAAATTGTCGACAATTTGCTTGATTGTCGACAATTTAATCGTGTATTTTATGTTCATGTTATGGAATTGTTGACAATTAAGGTTCAGCAAATAGAAGTGAGCAGCGTGAATATGAATACTGCGATAAAAGATCTCAGCTTAAATGCAAACACGAAAACACGTGTTAGCGATAAAGAGAACACTAAATCAGAAAATCTCACTGAGTATCTCGTTGAGGCGATTGTTAGCGGTGAATTACTACCGGGCAGTAAGATTTCGGAACCTGAATTGGCTAAACGCTTTGAAGTAAGTCGAGGTCCATTACGTGAAGCGATAATGCGTGTGGAAGGGCTTGGCTTGATTGAACGCATTCCTCATGTAGGGGCTCGAGTTATTACTTTTTCGGCAGACAAACTACTAGAGCTTTACGCGGTGCGAGAGGCATTGGAAGGCATGGCGGCTCGCCTAGCAGCGCGACATATCACACAAGAAGAGCTTATCGGGCTTGAAGGATTATTGTCGACACACTCAAAATACATCGATGAAGTCGAAGGTTCTTCTTACTTTCATCAACATGGGGATTTCGATTTCCATTACCGCATTATTAAAGCGAGTCGTAACAGCAAACTGATTTCGCTGCTGTGTGATGAGCTTTATCACCTATTACGCATGTACCGCTATCAATCGCCTAGGGCTCAGTCTCGGCCCAAAGAGGCGCTCGATGAACACAAATACATCCTACAAGCGATTCGCAACCGTGATGAAGAGCTAGCAGAAATGCTAATGCGAAGACACATCTCGGGAAGCCGATTACTTATAGAGCAACAAATTCAATCCAAAGATCTTGATTAATTGGCGACTGGTATTTGCTAGCGGTTCTTCGCTGGCGAGAGCTAAACATCAGTAGTCATAAAGGTTAGCTAGAAATAAACAATTAACAGGGAGCGTCATTATGAAGTTATCAGCAGGAGCTAAGTTCCGACAAGCTGTGCAAGACAACGACCCATTGCAGATCGTCGGTACGGTGAATCCGTATTGCGCGATGATGGCAAAGAACTTGGGGCATCAGGCGATCTATTTGTCTGGCGGAGGCATCGCCAATGCGTCTTATGGGTTGCCTGATTTAGGCATCACCACATTGAACGATGTGTTGGTAGATGTTGAACGTATTACCAACGCGTGTGATCTGCCATTGCTGGTGGATATCGATACGGGATTTGGTGGCGCATTCAATATTGCACGTACGATTCGCGCTATGGAGAAGGCAGGCGCAGCAGCAATCCATATGGAAGATCAAGTGGCCCAGAAACGCTGTGGTCATCGACCGAATAAAGCGATTGTTAGCCAGCAAGAGATGGTCGATAGAGTCAAAGCGGCAACCGATGCTAGAACCGATGAGAGCTTTGTGATTATGGCGCGTACGGATGCATTGGCGGTTGAAGGCATTGATAGTGCGATTGAAAGGGCGATTGCTTGTGTTGAAGCGGGCGCTGACATGATTTTCCCTGAAGCGATGAATCAACTCGATCAATACGTGAAGTTCTCGGCAGCGCTGAAATCTGCAACGGGTAAGCACGTGCCTATTCTCGCGAACATCACTGAGTTCGGCCAAACACCACTCTACAACTGTCACGAGTTAGCCCAATCAAGTGTCGACATGGTGCTTTACCCATTGAGTGCGTTCCGTGCGATGAATAAAGCGGCTGAGAATGTTTACAAGCACTTGTTAGTTGAAGGTAATCAGGAAGCTCTGTTGGATTCAATGCAAACCCGTAAAGAGCTGTACGAACACCTTAATTACCACGACTACGAGAACAAGCTTGATCAGTTGTTTTCAAGCGAAGGGTAAAAACAGTTTCAATTAATCAAAAATCAATTTAATCCAATAACGTGAAATGGTTAGTCGCCATATCCAGTACCGATGATAAAGATCATCGGACATATAAACAAGCAGCACCAAAGAGTGCAGGCGGCTAACACAGAAAAGGAGTTCACCATGTCTGTATCTTTGAGTGATAAAGCAGCTGTCGATAAGGCTTCAACAGAAAACCCACAACAAAGCGAAAAACCCGAAAGCAATCCAGCCAGCGCACCTGCAATCGGTGGTGCTGGTCTACGTGGCCAAAGTGCGGGAACTACGGCGCTATGTACCGTAGGCCAGTCAGGAACCGGCTTAACCTACCGTGGTTATGATATTACCGACCTTGCTAATCATGCTCAGTTCGAAGAAGTGGCGCATCTGCTACTAAGAGGCCACTTACCCACTGAAAAAGAGCTCGATGACTACAAAGCCTTGTTAGTTGGTCTGCGCGGCTTGCCTCAACCTTTGAAAGCGGCCTTAGAACTGATCCCTGCAGACGCTCATCCGATGGATGTGATGAGAACGGGTTGTTCAATGCTAGGTAATCTAGAGCAAGAGTCTGACTTCTCCGAGCAACTGCCTGCGACTGAACGAATGCTCGCGCTTTTCCCTGCCATTATTTGTTATTGGTACCGCTTTAGCCATGATGGCGTGCGAATTGATACTGAAGATCAAAGTGAAGCCTGTCTGGGTGGCTACTTCTTGAAAATGCTAACAGATAAAGCGCCGAGTGAACTGCATAAGCAGGTAATGCACTGTTCGCTAACGCTTTACGCAGAGCATGAGTTTAACGCATCTACTTTTGCTGCCCGTGTCTGTGCATCAACACTGTCAGATATTCATTCGTGCGTTACAGCAGCAATTGGCACACTAAGAGGTCCTTTACATGGCGGTGCGAATGAAGCGGCAATGGAAATGATCCAAGATTGGAAATCCGCTGATGAAGCAGAAACTAACATCATGCAGATGCTTGCTAACAAAGACAAAATCATGGGCTTCGGTCATGCCATTTATCGTGAAAGCGACCCACGAAATGCTCTAATCAAGCGTTGGTCAAAAGAGCTAGCTCAAGAGGTCGGTGATAAACAGCTTTACGCCGTTTCAGAACGTGTTGAAGCGGTTATGAAGCGCGAGAAAGGCTTGTTCTGTAATGCTGACTTCTTCCATGCATCGGCATATCACTTCATGGACATCCCAACCAAATTGTTTACTCCGATCTTTGTGATGAGCCGCCTTACAGGTTGGACGGCGCATGTGTTCGAACAAAGAGAAAACAATCGCATCATTCGTCCAAGTGCAGACTACACCGGGCCAGAGCATCAAGACTGGTTACCTATTCATCTACGTTAGCCCTCTATAACGAGCCGACTTATGTCTTGAGGTGACTTCCGTCTTCATACGACAAGGCCTCAAGAACCAACGAATAGAATTTAACAGATAATGGTGGATGTATGTCTGATGTGAAACTTGAACAAGCTCAGTACCTTGATAAAAATCAGTACCGAAAACTTTTACCCGGAACTCATTTAGAATATTACGATGCTTGCGAAGCGGTAGAAGCGATATCTCCGGGCAGTTATAAAACCTTGCCTTATACGTCGAGAGTATTGGCAGAGCAATTAGTAAGACGCTGTGATCCTGAAACCCTTGAAGACAGCTTAAAACAGATCATTGAACGCAAGAGTGACCTTGATTTCCCTTGGTATCCTGCGCGTGTGGTGTGTCATGACATTCTTGGTCAAACAGCCCTAGTAGATTTGGCTGGATTAAGAGACGCGATTGCCGACCAAGGCGGAGACCCTGCCAAGGTGAACCCCGTTGTCGAAACCCAACTGATTGTTGATCACTCTTTAGCTGTGGAACATGCAGGCTTTGATAGTGAAGCCTTTGATAAAAACCGTGCGATTGAAGAACGCAGAAACGAAGATCGTTTTCATTTTATTGACTGGTGTAAAATCGCGTTTAAAAACGTGAGTGTGATTCCTGCGGGTAATGGAATTATGCACCAGATTAACTTGGAGAAAATGTCTCCAGTGATTCAATCTAAAGAAGGCATCGCGTTTCCTGATACCTGTGTCGGCACCGACAGTCATACTCCTCATGTTGACGCTCTGGGTGTTATTGCAATAGGTGTAGGTGGTTTGGAAGCTGAGACTGTGATGCTCGGTCGTCCGTCTATGATGCGATTGCCTGATATTGTAGGCGTTAAACTGACGGGTCAACGACAAGAAGGGATAACCGCAACGGATATTGTGCTTGCGATTACAGAGTTTCTTCGCAATCAGAGAGTGGTTTCCAGTTATCTAGAGTTCTTTGGTGAAGGGGCTCGTGCACTGACCATTGGCGACCGCGCCACTATATCGAATATGACACCAGAATACGGCGCGACAGCAGGTATGTTCTATATCGATGAACAGACCATACAATACCTAAAGCTGACAGGACGCGAGCCTGAACAGGTTGAGTTAGTTGAGCTATACGCTAAGCAAACTGGCTTATGGGCCGATGATTTAGATTCCGCTCAATACGAACGTGTGCTTGAGTTTGATTTGTCTAAAGTTGAGCGCAACCTTGCAGGGCCATCCAATCCACATCGTCGTTTACCAACCAGTGAACTTGCCAAACAAGGCATCAGCCAAGCTTCTTGGAAAGAGCAACACGCTGAACAATATTCTGATGAACAAATGCCAGATGGTGCCGTGATCATTGCGGCGATTACTTCTTGTACCAATACCAGTAACCCAAGAAATGTCGTCGCCGCAGCATTGGTGGCTAAGAAGGCCAATCAGCTTGGATTAGTTCGTAAGCCATGGGTAAAAACGTCATTCGCGCCAGGCTCAAAAGTTGCCAAGCTTTATCTTGAGTCCGCCGGTTTGTTGCCTGAACTGGAAAAACTAGGCTTCGGTATCGTCGGTTATGCGTGCACAACCTGTAATGGAATGAGTGGTGCGTTGGATCCTAAAATTCAACAAGAGATCATCGACCGTGACCTATATTCAACCGCTGTGCTATCGGGGAATCGAAACTTCGATGGTCGAATTCACCCTTATGCCAAACAAGCGTTTTTAGCATCACCGCCATTGGTCGTCGCTTATGCCTTAGCTGGTACGATTCGCTTTGATATCGAAAAAGACAGCTTAGGTACAGACAGCAACGGAAAATCGATCTATTTAAGTGACTTGTGGCCGAGTGATGCAGAGATCGATGCAGTGGTCGGTGAACATGTTAAGCCTCAGCAATTCCAACAAATCTACGTGAAAATGTTCCAGCCAGACGAGGAACAGGTGACTACTGAACCGCTTTATGACTGGCGACCTCAAAGTACCTATATTCGCAGACCACCTTATTGGGAAGGAGCTCTGGCGGGAGAGCGAAGCCTATCTGGTATGAGACCTTTAGCGATTTTGGGTGACAACATCACCACAGATCACTTATCCCCTTCAAATGCGATTCTCGCTTCGAGCGCTGCGGGGGAATACCTCACCAAAATGGAAGTGCCGGAAGAGGACTTTAACTCTTACGCGACCCATCGAGGCGATCACTTAACCGCGCAACGAGCAACATTCGCCAACCCTAAGCTGTTTAACGAAATGGTGAAGGACGCTGGAGAAGTCGTGCAAGGTTCATTAGCAAGAGTTGAACCTGAAGGTCAAGTTACGCGAATGTGGGAAGCGATAGAAACCTACATGAATCGCAAGCAACCTTTGATTGTCGTTGCTGGCGCAGACTATGGGCAAGGCTCTTCACGGGACTGGGCAGCCAAAGGTGTGCGTTTAGCGGGTGTTGAAGTGATTGTTGCTGAAGGGTTTGAACGAATTCACAGAACCAACTTGGTTGGCATGGGCGTGTTGCCTCTGCAATTCAAAGCGGGGACCAATCGCAATACCTTAGAATTGGACGGTACCGAGCTTTACGACGTGTACGGCGACATTGAAGCAGGTTCAGACTTGGCTTTAGTGATCACTCGTAAAAGCGGTGAAAAGCTTGATGTGCCAGTAACCTGTCGATTAGATACCGCAGATGAAGTGAATGTGTATAGCGCTGGTGGTGTGTTGCAGCGTTTTGCCAAAGACTTTCTTTCACAGTAGGAGCTAGTTATGAACATCAAACAGATAAAAGTACCTGCTACCTACATGCGGGGAGGAACAAGCAAAGGCGTTTTTTTCAACTTAAGTGACTTACCTGAAGCTGCGCAAGTTGCCGGAGAAGCTCGAGACGCATTACTTCTGCGCGTGATTGGTAGTCCAGATCCTTATGGCAAACAAACCGATGGTATGGGTGGTGCAACATCCAGTACCAGTAAAACCGTGATTGTTTCGAAAAGTAGTAAAGCCGATCACGATGTTGACTACCTATTCGGCCAAGTTGCCATTGATAAGCCGTTTGTGGACTGGAGCGGTAACTGCGGCAATCTGTCTGCTGCAGTGGGCCCATTTGCTATTCATAGTGGCCTAGTCGACTCGAATCGTATTCCAGAAAACGGTGTGGTCGAGGTGCGAGTATGGCAAGTGAACATAGAGAAAACCATTATTGTTCATGTACCTATCGCTGGTGGCGAAGTTCAAGAGTTAGGTGATTTTGAACTCGACGGTGTGACTTTCCCCGCCGCTGAGATCCAAGTTGATTTCCTAGACCCCGCCGATGCGAGTGGCTCTATGTTCCCAACAGGGAATGTTGTCGATTTTTTAGATGTTCCCGATCTGGGTTGCATCAAAGCGACATACATTAATGCTGGGATACCCACCATTTTTGTTGATGCTGAATCGGTTGGCTACCAAGGCACTGAACTTCAATCAGATATCAATAGTGATACCAAAGCCTTGGCTCTGTTTGAATCCATACGAGCACATGGTGCAGTAGCAATGGGTCTTATTGATTCTTTAGAACAAGCTGAATCACGTCAACATACACCTAAAGTCGCGTTTGTTGCTAAGCCTCAAGCGTACCAAGCTTCCAGTGGTAAATCGGTTGCTGTCGAAGATACTGACCTTCTGGTGCGTGCTTTGTCTATGGGGCAACTGCACCATGCCATGATGGGTACGGCTGCGGTTGCTATTGCTTCAGCGGCAAGTGTTCCTGGCACCTTAGTGAACTTGGCAGCCGGTGAGGGAAGTCGTGATTTCGTGACCTTTGGACACCCGTCAGGAACCTTAAAGGTAGGTGCGAAAGCGCTGCAGGCCGAAAGTGGGTGGAAAATAGAGAGGGCGATTATGAGTCGTAGTGCCCGAGTGATCATGGAAGGTGCCATTCGTGTGCCTTTTCCCAAGTAAAGCGATTGTCGTGAACGGTTAAATGTTCACGAATACAACGCTGAGAAAAGAGTGCACCCAAGTGAAACTGTTAAAAGCTAGTCGCTTGGACTAATGGATAAATCATGGAGGAGGCACTATGTCTGCTACGAATCGAATGACTAGAAAAACAGATTACATCACCGAGTATCAATGGGCGAGGGAAGACCCAAATTCGTTTTGGGAAACACAATCACAAGCGATAGATTGGTTTGAACCACCAAAAACGATATTACAAACTGACGATAACGGAATTGAGCGTTGGTTTCCTGATGGGGTGATGAACACCTGCTGGCTCGCGCTGGATTATCATTGTGAAAATGGGCGAGGTGACAATACCGCACTGATTTACGACTCTCCAGTTACAGGAACTCAATCCTCGTACACTTACAATCAATTGCGTAACCAAGTGGCTAAAGTCGCAGGTATGTTAGCCACGCAAGGCGTTACCAAAGGTGATCGTGTGGTGATCTACATGCCAATGATTCCTGAAGCGGCGATGGCAATGTTGGCCTGTGCACGACTAGGTGCGGTGCATTCGGTGGTGTTTGGTGGTTTTGCCCCTCATGAGCTTGCCGTTCGAATTGAAGATGCCGAGCCCAAGGTGTTGATTACTGCATCCTGCGGTGTCGAGATAAATAAAGTCCTGCCATATAAGCCGATGGTCGATCGCGCGATCATGGACAGCCGATGGAAGCCTGAGAAAGTGGTGGTATTCCAAAGAGAGCAGTCTCTAGCCGAATTGAACAACGAATGTGATGTACTTTGGCAGCAAGCTGTTGAGGATGCTTTGCCTCACGTATGTGTGCCTGTTCTAGCGACTGACCCACTATATATCTTGTATACATCAGGGACGACGGGTAAGCCAAAAGGCGTGGTGCGCGATAATGGTGGTCATGCGGTCGCGATGAAATACTCGATGAGCACTATCTACGATATGCCGCAAGATGGTGTGTTTTGGGCGGCTTCTGATGTCGGCTGGGTGGTGGGGCATTCCTATATTGTGTATGCGCCATTGATTCATGGTTGCACAACCATCTTGTTTGAAGGAAAGCCAGTTAGAACGCCAGATCCGGGGGCATTCTGGCGTGTGTGTGAAGAGTACAACGTCGATGTGTTATTTTCTGCGCCAACGGCATTTAGAGCTATCAAGAAAGAAGATCCTGAAGGCGAGTTACTCACCAAGTATGACTTATCATCGCTCAAGTCGATTTTTATGGCGGGAGAGCGTTTGGACCCGCCAACATTGGATTGGGTTGAGTCTCATACCAATAAACCGGTTATTGACCACTGGTGGCAAACCGAAACGGGTTGGGCTATTTCTGCCAATCCGACAGGGCTGGAATCTTTGCCAGTGAAAGCAGGTTCTTCAACTAAGCCTGTGCCCGGTTACCAAGTCGAGATTCTTAATGAATTGGGTGAAACGGCACAGCCTAATCAGCAAGGCTTTGTTGCACTCAAACGTCCACTACCACCCGGTTGTCTGCCAACGGTTTGGCGTAATCATGATCGATTTGAATCTGGCTATCTGAGCCAATTCCCAGGCTATTATGTTTCTGGGGACGGTGGCTATCTCGATGAAGATGGGTATCTATTTATTATGGGCCGTATCGACGATGTGATAAACGTAGCGGGACACCGTCTGTCGACTGGAGAAATGGAAGAGATCGTGGGTGGTCACCCAGCCATTGCAGAATGTGCGGTAGTCGGGATTCACGATGACTTGAAAGGACAACTTCCTTTAGGTCTAGTTGTGTTAAAAGATGGCGTAAAAGTCGATGGCATTGAGTTGCAAAGGGAATTGGTTGGCAAGGTTCGTAATGAGATCGGCGCGGTAGCTTGTTTTAAGCAAGCCTTGGTTGTTGAGAGGTTACCTAAGACACGCTCAGGTAAGATCTTACGTAGAACGATCCGGCAGATCGCAGAAGGTGAACAATATGTGGTGCCTTCAACTATTGACGACCCTACCAGCTTAACTGAAATTGCTGAAAAGCTCGGCAAATAGACGTCGCAGTTTAGGTAATCTCACCTTCGGCTTGTTGATTTATACATAATCCGGCGTGATGGTTTACCTAAACTCTACTTTATTCATCCGCTTATCCATTGCGTTTACTATGACCTCATTATGAATCCCACATATTGAGGTCTTTTTATGCGAGCTTACTTTTTGTTGATTGCTTTATTGGTCAGTGGTGCTGCTAGTGCCAGTATTTCAAAGGATGAAGCGAGTAGAGCGTTGTTAGAACCTTTGAGTCATCCCAAGGTATTTAAATGTGTATCAAAGACTGGCGTCGATCTCTATCAAGCGGTTTTTGATATTGGTGTGGGATATGAAGCCGACCCTATTAACTCGAAGATGATCGTTAATTCAAGGAAAGGCCGCTACGAATATCAAATCTTAGGCGCAGTAAGGTCTGAAAGAGCTGGTGAAATTGTCGTGTTAACTCGCCATGTGGGAGACGGTGTTAAAGTTGCGGCTATGATTGATGACGAAAATGGCAAGATACTGGGGATCGGCGATAAAAATCATTATCGAGATTGTGGTGTTAGGCCACCACCTAGCGTAGCAAACATGCAAAACTTTTGGTCTAAAGGCTAAGAGATATGTGAAAGGCAAGAATTATAGAGAAAGCGCGATTGAGGCGACCTTATTGGTCGCCTTTTTTGTTTGTCAGGCTAAGGCGAGCTCAAAGATATATATCAATAAGCACTTATGCGATGGTTGAATGATACATAACTGAACATGATGTATCGTCTAAACGTGGCTTTATTTATTTCATTAACGGTTCTGCTTAAGATGGCTCTACTCCAAACGAAGAACTAAGCGAGACTCCTATGAAATTCACTAAACCTTTTCTTTTAGCGACACTGATTGTGACTCTTTCTGGTTGCGCATCACCAGCAATGGATAACGAAAATGAGAATGCCGCACGTAATCGTGGTGCGGTAGGTGGTGCTTTATTAGGAGCAACAGCCGGCGCTCTAACTGGAGATGCGAGTTTAGCCGTTAAGGGCGCTGCATTAGGTGGTGTGACTGGTGGTGTTGCGGGTTCAATGAAAGATACGGACGATGCAAGAAACGCACAACGAACCCAAGTTACTGCTGATGGTCTAGCGCAAGACAATCGCACTGATGCAGAAAAGCGAGTTGCGGAAGTAGAGGCGGAAATTAAGCTTATTGAACTGGAACAACAGCTTGCTGATCTCAAAGAAGAGAAAGAAGATAACGGTGCATAAAGCTGAAGCTACAGCAAAAGCCACAGCAAAAAACATAGCTTCGATATTCGTTTAATTCAAAATCATTCAAACAGAATGGCCACGTAATGTGGCCGTTTTTGTATCTAAAATACACACTTCAAACAATGAATTAATTCAATAACTTGTATAGATACTCACGCCAAGTAAACTAGACTCAGTTTAGATATTAATTTGGTTTGAGAAGCGCAATAGTCATGAATGTCACCTTAAGGGCCGCAAAGCACGCGGATTTAGAACAACTTAACGAGTTAATGTTCGATCTCCACCATCACCACCACCTTGCTAGCCCAGAGCACTTTAAAACGGCAGAAGAGATTGAGCAGGAAAAAAGCATTGCACGATACTTGGATGACCCTGAATGTTTGGTTTATGTGGCATTAAAAGGAGAGCTCATTGTTGGCTTTATCTCTGGGCATTTTTGTGAGCTTATCTCAACGGTCAGCAAACCAGTGCCGATGGGAAGTGTCGATGAACTGTTTGTCTTGCCTGATTATCGAAAAGAATCGATTGCTGAAAAGTTGTTTAACAAAGTTGAAAGTACTTTTGATGATTATGGGGTTGAACAAGTCTTTGTAGAAGTTTGGGACTTTAACTCGCCTGCCAAGGACTTCTATCAAAAAATGGGGTTCACACCTCACATTCAATGGATGAGGAAGGCTTTGCACAAAACGTAGACAGCGATTTTGTGTGGCTTTGATTACAATAGTTCAACTGCAACAGCAGTCTTCAATATTCTTCTATTAATTTTTAGGTAAACTCGTTGGTTATTCGATATTTATTAGTTTTCATACTGTCTCTTTTGAGTACTACTTCCGCTTGGGCAAACGACACTTTGCCCGATCATATCGCGGGCGCCTTGTGTGTAGTACGTGCTGATAACCAAATCGTGTTGGTTGATGAGTTGATCACCGGTCAATTGTCTCTACCGGGAGGCACTGTTGTTTCAGGTGAGCCGCCAGCCGTCGCGGCGCAACGTGAAACGTGGGAAGAGGCTGGTTTGTCGGTAACGGTCGGTGATGTGCTAGGTTATACCGACAGTGCCGTCGTGTTTGATTGTATTTCTGACTCTGAAGTGATCAGTTACAAGGCTCGAAATGAGTTAGGTGGCTTTGAGCTGCCGATTTGGTTTGCTCCTCATTATGGCGTGGAAGTCAGCCGAGCGATGTTACTTCCTCCTACTGAATTGCAAGATCACCAATACCGCTACCCAGAACAGTGGTCTGAGATTAACGAGCTGTTTTTATCTGCGACAGATCAACCGGTGACGTATGTGACTGAGCTGGTGGGCGCGGCACCCAAAGTCCATCAAGTTGAATTAAATTGGATTGTGTCACTTCAAAACACGTTCGATAAGATGCCAAGCGTATTTGCGAATACTGTGCTTTTGACTGACTTGTTGGCCAAGCCATGGGTCTTCATTGTGATATTGCCGTTAATTGCTTGGTACTTTGGCCGTAACTTCGCGTTGAAGTTTTGCTTCACTTTGATCTCGGTGACACTACTTACTTTAATCGCGCACCAAGGTTTTGGTTTTCCACGTCCACACGCTTACATGCCAACATTGAAACTGGTGATGAGCAGTGGGTATAGTTTTCCAAGTCTGTTGGCTGCCTTGTGGGTCAGTTTAACCTTGTTAGTCTTTTGGAAACTAAAGCGCCTCTTGGAGCAAAAAGCCATTCTGGTAGTGCTCGCTGGCCTGCTGTGGATCATGCTATTTAAGTCTTATTCAGGTAGTGCGTTTTTTAGTGATGTATTAATGGGTGGCGTATTAGGCGCTTTAACGACGTGGCATATCGTGAGATTAGACGCGAAACCGGATGTTGATATTAGCGCCTTATTGAGTTCTAAAGGTGTTTGGTGGGCATTGTGCTTACTGTCGATTGTTCTGACGGTGATATGGCCACTGCCAACATTCTCATTCTGGGTGGCGATTTTGATGACGATTGCATGCCTAGTGACGTTAACAGACTCGAAACCTTTGGTTGGTCAGTTCTCATTCAAGATCGTTCTTGGAGTGATGGCGATGTTGTTAGCGGGAAATCTTCTGATTAGCTGGGCTGGAAGCTTTGTCTCTTTCAGCGGTATTGCTTCATTTATTGTTGAAACGTTACGTTTCCCAATCTTGATTCTGTTTGGTGTGGTGGCATTTCGTCTGCCATGGAAAAGAGAGTAGGCGAACCGACTAATATAAAATCAAAAAAGGCTGTGCAGTGCACAGCCTTTGTCATTTGTACAACAAGCAAAAAGTAATTATCACTATAGCTGCTGAGCGTTTATGAGTTGAAGATAAACTTCTCAATCGCGACCGCTACACCATGGTCGTCGTTGCTCGCTGTGATGTGATCCGCCAGTTTCTTGGTTTCTTCCATTGCGTTTTCCATTGCAATGCCAAGGCCAGCGTATTCAAGCATATGATGATCGTTTTCAGCGTCACCCATGCAGATTACTTCTTCTGCTGTAATACCCAAGTGCTTAGCTATCGCCTCAATACCGACACCCTTGTTTGAATTTGGGTTTAGGAATTCTAAGAAGAATGGTGCACTTTGCACGATAGTAAACTGAGTCTTAAGCTCTTGTGGCAACTTGCTGATTATTTCGGTGAGCTTGCTTGGCTCTGCAACAATCATAGTTTTGATGATTTCATGGTCGTCTTCTAGTTGAGAAAAGTCGAATTCGGTAATCTCTAAGCCGTTAATACGCGCTTCAATAGCTGTGTACTCATTGTTTTCAGGGGTGATTAAGCCATGAATCTTGCTGAATGCATGAACATAACCGCCAAGCTGTACAGCGAGGGCTGCGATCTCTTTAGCGGCTTTACCATTGCTGATCTCACTGTGAATGAGTTCTTTTGTAGAGACGTTTTGAACCATAGAGCCGTTGTAGAAGAGCACAAAGTCATCTTCGCCGTTGATTGAAAGCTCGTCTAACTTACTCTGCATGCCTTCTAAAGGACGACCAGAAGCCAGAACCACTTTCACACCTGCAGCGCGTGCTTTGGCAATCGCGTCTTTGTTCTCTTGAGAAATTACTTTATCACTGTTGAGCAGTGTGCCATCCATATCAAGAGCAATCAGTTTGTACATGTTGTTCCTTAATAAAAAATTAAAAGCTAACGAAATCTATGGGCGAAAGGATAAGGGAACTTGAAAGTTCAGGCTAGGGCTTTGATCAACTCATTTATCAGTACTCATTTGTTTGACCAAAAGGGGGAAGTGCTTTAAGGTCTGCGGTTGATTAATTTCATCAAATGATTGAGCTGAGGGAAAGTTGTACAAGATTAATGAAATGTTTGAAACCATTCAGGGTGAGGGCGTGTTTACTGGCGTTCCCGCTGTTTTTGTTCGTCTGCAAATTTGCCCAGTGGGCTGTTCTTGGTGTGATACCAAGCAGACCTGGGAAGCGTTGCCAGAAGAGGAAACCAGCCTTGGCGATATTATGGTTAAGACAGAAGATTCACCTACTTGGTCAGCAATCGATGCTCAAGGAATCGTGAATGAATATATCAAGCAAGGTTACACTGCTAAGCACATTGTGATTACTGGTGGTGAGCCATGCATTTATGATCTTGTTCCTCTTACTGAAGCGTTTGAGCAGCACGGTTGTCGCTGTCAGATTGAGACTAGCGGAACATCAGAAGTTAAAGCCACACCGGACACTTGGGTTACGGTGTCACCGAAAGTGGCGATGAAAGCGAAACTGGAAATCTTAGATAGCGCCTTGCAACGTGCTAACGAAATTAAGCATCCAGTAGGTACAAGCAAAGACATCGAACAACTTGACGGTTTATTGGAGCGAGCAGCAGTTCCTAACGACACTGTTATCGCTCTGCAACCAATCAGCCAAAAAGACCGCGCTACTCAGCTTTGTATTGATACCTGCATTGAGCGCAATTGGCGCTTATCAATACAAACTCACAAATATTTGAGCATCGCATAGGTTGTATTTTTACTGGGCAAGATAAGTCGCTAGTAGAAGGTTCTCGTAAGGATTTAAGATGAAAAAAGCAGTGGTAGTATTCAGTGGTGGTCAAGACTCAACAACGTGTCTTGTTCAAGCATTAAAAGAGTATGATGAAGTTCATGCGATTACGTTTGATTATGGTCAGCGCCATAGACTCGAGATTGAAGTTGCTGAGTCATTGTCGAAAGAGCTTGGTGTGAAAGCGCACAAAGTGATGGATGTGACTCTGTTGAATGAACTGGCTATCAGCTCTTTGACTCGTGACGATATTCCTGTGTCTCATGAGCTGCAAGAGAATGGGCTGCCGAATTCATTCGTTCCTGGTCGTAATATTCTATTTCTGACTCTAGCGGGTATTTACGCTTACCAAATCGGTGCAAATACCGTAATCACGGGCGTGTGTGAAACTGATTTCTCAGGCTACCCTGATTGTCGTAATGACTTTGTGAAAGCGATGAACTCTGCGCTTGTACAAGGTATGGACAAGCCGCTCGATATTAAAACACCGTTAATGTGGCTCAACAAAGCTGAAACATGGGCGTTGGCCGACCAGTACTCAGCACTTGAGCTTGTTCGAAATAAAACACTGACTTGTTACAATGGCATTGTCGGGGATGGTTGTGGCGATTGCCCAGCGTGTGAACTGCGTAAAGTTGGCCTTAACGATTACCTAGGTGATCGTGAAGGTATTATGGCTGAGTTGGTTCGCAAACAGACTGAGAATAAATAACCTCAGGTCAATCAATTGGTTCGTTGTAAGCATCAATGATGCAGTTTCGGCCGTTGCTTTTGGCTTGATAGAGTGCTTGGTCAAGCACTGAATACAAGTCATCAAAGTCACTTAATGCGTTTGAGGTTGCTAGATAAGCAAAACTCGCGGTCACATTAAGTGACTTTTTGCTTTCTGATAAAAAGACAGTGCTTGAAATTGCGTAGTGCAACTCTTCAACGCGTTCTCGTACCTCTGCTGGTGGGGTATCGGTTAACATGATGACAAATTCTTCACCCCCTAAGCGACCAAACAATTCACCATTCACTAAGTGTTTTCTAATTTGATCACTAATATGGACCAGTGCCCGATCACCAGTAGGGTGCCCATGCTCATCATTAATCTTCTTAAACTTATCTAGATCGAGCAGCACGAGCACATGCTGTTTGTCCGTCCCTTTACAGCGTTTCACTCTTTTGATTCTTCGAATTATCTCAGTTCGGCTATATGCTTTCGTTAAGCCATCAATTGCTGCTTTTGCGCGAACCGTTTTGTTTATCAATACCGTGAAGCTTGCAGCGCAAAGCAACAGAATAACAACGATGTTGTACATCCATCTTTGATGTTCCATTTTTTCAATTTGAACGCGGTCGAGTTTCGTCTGATGTGTCAGGAAAGAGCTTTCTAGTTCTTGTTCATATTTGGCGTGCGTCAGGCCGAGCGCTTCGAGTGCGAGTCGATTGTCGATATCTCTAGCTTCCATTTGTATTGACGAGTATCGCTGGTAGAAATAGAAAGCTTGTTGGTAATCGCTGAGTGATTGATGAATATCAGAAAGCTGAAGAAGTGATTGCGCGATGTATTTATGCCTTGTGACTTGTTCAGCTAATTCTAGCGCTTGTTGAGCATAGTTGAGTGCTTCCGTTGGCAGTTTCTGTTCTTCGAACATATCGCTGATCGCCAAGTAAGCATTGATGCGAATGACATCATTGCTCAGTTCGCTCGAAGCTGAAAGAGACTCAATTAGGTAGGTTCTCGCCACATCATAGTTTTTCGTTTGAGTGTACGCTTTTCCTAAGCCAAGACTTGTGAGTGCAATACCGTAGCTATGCGACGTTGAGCTCAGCAGTGTTCTTGCTGTCTGAAAGTGGTGAATTGCTAGTTCACTTTGCTCTTGGTTAAGGTAGAGATCCGCAAGGCTGTGATGCACTTGTGCTTTCATTAAATCTGAAGCGTTTACTCTGAGAATGAGAGCTTGCTCTAGATACTCCGCCGATTTTTCATATTGCTTTAATTCTTTGAGCAAGTTACCCACATCGTTGTAAACCCCTGAAATATCATGCCCTTGTGGAAACACGTTTATTAGTGATAGGTAGGTGTCTAGTGCAGCTTGATAGTCACTGCGGAAATGATGATTGTTCGCGATGACTCGATAAGTCCCGAATTTTGGTAATACAGGGTCAGCGATGTCATGTAAATCTGACTGAAGGGCAGAGCAGTAATAGTTCGCTTGATGGTATTTAGCTTGCTCGTTAAGCGATCGGCATAGCTGGTACTTTAGTAAGGCTTTACCAGTTAAATCACTGCGAGATTGCATTTTCGCCAAAAGTGTTAGAAAGCCTTGTTGTGCTTGTTCATATTGGCCTTTGCCGTCTTTCCTCAGAGCAGAAATAAACGCTGTTTCTATCGCTTGGTAGTCATTGTCGTTTGAAGCGATTCCGTAGAACGGCTGATCTCGGTGGCTCATGTATTGATACAGAAGAGACGCAAGGTAAAGCTTATCTCCATAAACCGTTGAGCCGATGTAGCGTGTTTGCAGCATGTTTAATGCGCGCTCAGGAGAGTGGTTTAAAGTAGAGAGATAAAGCGCGTTCCAATCAGCATTTGGAGTAGAGCTTAGATTGGAGGTATAGACTGGTGAATTGTGGTCACGATCTGATGTTGATACTTGGCTATAAGAACAAAAGCTAATGAATAGTAGAAAGGTAACAAAAACGAAGTGATTCACAAGAGACGATCAATCAGATAAAGAACGATATTCTATTATTAGTTTGATGTTGCTTCAAATTTTGAATGGTGCGACTACGTGGTTATGCGAGGTAGGTCTCTAATTTATTGATACTAATCAGAGGTATATCGGTCGCGCGAATCGTGCGACCGATATCGGAAATTAGATGTATAATTTCGCTAGGTCAGAAGGCTCAAGTTCTTTGCCTTCTAATGTTGCATTCCAGTTAGTACCAACAAGAACGCCGTCTTCAGCAAGAGTCAGTAACCAATCTTCTACAAAGATATCTAGTGGAATTTCTAATACTTCGAAGTCAGCCCACTCTTCAACGTTGTGAGTTTGAGCATCTTCTTTTGAAGACCAGAATGGCATCACTTCGCTGTTTTCGAATTCACTTGAGTCACATGCTAGCCAACCTTCTTCGTTGCGAAGGCCCCATACCAGTTTAGTTTCTTGTGTTTCAGAAACGAAAAGTTCTAGATTTGCTTGAGTATCAGCTGTTAGTTTGCTCATGGATTAATTCTCTATGTTGATAACGTGGCAAGATTAACATTATAGACGGCTTAGGTATATGCTATTCAAGGAATTATCACCATACTGAAACGTTAACTTAAGATAACGTTTCAGTATGGTAAAAGCTGGGTACGCCTACTTTTTAATTTTGGTGAAGATGTGCCATTCTTCTTTGATATTACCCTTAAATCCAACAACGGAAGCAACAACTTTTCGATGTAGTGCGTGATTGATTTGGGTGTCATCACTGCTGAATTCAGAATCACCATGACCTACGATGCTGACTCTAGATGGCTGAATACCGTTGCTAATTAGCGCTCGTCTTACATGTGATGCACGTTCTTTCGAAAGCTTTAGGTTATGTTCCGCGTTACCTACTTTGCTGGCATAACCTTGCAATTCAATGCTGGTACTTTCGTAGCGCTTTAAAAATGCCGCCATTTGGCGTATCTGCCCTAGAAAGACAGGGTTTATTTCCGTTGAATTATTAGCGAAGAGTATATGCAGCTCTTTCTTTTCCGATGACTCGAAATATGATCCACAACCGTCGTTATCGATCTCGGCACCAATTTGTGTATCGGGACATAAATCTCGCGCGTTTATTACACCGTCATTGTCATCATCTTGAAGATCGTAAATTTGAGTGACCGGCGGTAGAGCGCGATATTCGAATTCATCTTCGTTGTTTTCAGCTAAAGCATTGGCAGATACAACCATGAAGCAAAGCGATAATACTGTGTTGGTAAGCTTCATTAATATTCCACCTTTTCATTCCATTCTTCTGGGATCTCAACTCGTAAACCGATGAGTAGGTTACCAGTTGCGTTCATTACGCGATATTTTGCGTATTGCTCGTCATACTTAGCATCTAAATAGCCTTTACGAGCTTCGAATAATTCATTCTCAGTGTTAAGTAAGTCGAGAAGGGTACGTTTACCGATACGGTATTGTTTCTCATATGATATTACCGTGTCTGATGCCGAGTCTACGTGGTCAGATAGGAACTCTTTTTGCTGAACCGTTAAATCAAGTGCGCTCCATGATAGACGTAGACTCTCTTCTACATTGCGGTAAGTACTTTCGCGAAGGTCCTTGGCTTTGTTGAGTTGGTAGGCTGCACTTTCTGTGCGGTCTTGATCCGAACCACCATTGTAAAGGTTGTATCTTAAACGAACCATGGCAGAAAACTCATCGCTGCTGCCTTCTGTACCACCGGCGTCATCACGCCAAGTTTGAGCGGCTTCAAAAGAAACAGTCGGGTAGTTGGTACTCTTAGATTGTTTGTATTGGAACTTCGCTGAGTCAACATCGGCTTGTGCAATCTTAATGACTGGATGCTGGTTAAACGCTTTTGCCAACGCACCATCAACGGTATAAGGAATTGCACCCGCATCTGCGCGAGGGAAAGTTAACCCTAAAGGAGATTGACCAACAAGTCTTTTAAACTGAGTATGCGTATCAAAAAGGTTGTTTTGAGCAGCAAGCAAATTCCCGTGCGCTTTCGCAATACGAGCTTCAACTTGTGACATATCTGCGGTTGAACCAATACCTGATTCCACGCGCTTACGAATATCGTTATATATCTCTTTGTGCGTCGCTAAGTTACTTTCCGAAAGAGAAAGCACTTCATAGGCTTTCACTGCATCAAGATAAACCTTTGTTACTTCTAAAGCGATGTCTTGCGCGTTAGATAGTAGTTGATAGCGCACGGACTCTGCATCAGCCGCAGTACGGTCAATATCATTGGATGTATTAGCGCCATCCCATATTAACTGGGTCAAGGTGATCGTTGCTTCTTTTCTAGTCAGATCGGTAGTGTCTTGGTTGGTTGCTAGATCAGTATGTTCATAACCAATCCCACCATCTAAGTCTATACTTGGTCGATAAGCACCACCAGAAGCGTCGTTAAGATAACGCTTACTGATATATTCGTTATAAGCACTTTTGATTTCAGGGTTGCTCTCTAATGTAAACGCAACGGCTTGCTCTAAGGTTTGTGCTGTTGTCGGCAAACTTAGCGCTATAGCTAACCCTAATGTTGTCGTTTGAATGTAATTCAATTTCCATCTCTCCAAATTGGACTGCATCTAAACCTACGCTTTTTAATGTGCTAGATACGAAATTTAGATGAACCGCCAAAAAAATAACGTTCGCTCGAGAAGCTACCGTAAATGGTTGTAAAGTTGTTAACAGTTTGCTGTGCGTTTTATGATGATTTTGAGAACGTCAATTTTACGTTTTTAGCTCTGTTATTTTTCGCAAACACAATAACTTATATTGATAGTGTGAGCACTTTCATTATTGTGTGATGTGATCAGCGTCATTACCTTGTCACTCGGTATGTTAAATGCACGATTCATAACTAGGAATTATGTGATGTTAAATGTTATATTTAGGCTAATATTATAAATAAGATGTCACAAAGTTGACGTGACAAGCGAAAATGGTTTTTAGGGGTTGATATGGACATTACAGCATTGAATTTGACCGGTGCTCTTGCATTGGGTCAGCGCATTGTTATTTCAGTTGATGGCACGGTTAGAGTACTCGAAGAGGGAGAGCCTCTACAGGCTGGAGATGTAACTCTTGAATCTCAAAATGGACCTAATGAACCTCAGGTATCAGTTAAGCGTTTTTCACCTGAAGACGGTGAAGTTGAACTAGACCAGGATATCGCAAATATTTTTGCCGCATTAGAAGAAGGTGAAGACCCTACTGAGTTAGGAGATGAGTTCGCTACCGCTGCTGGTCAAAATGGTTCTAGCTTGGCAACTAGTGGGACTGTAGAGCGAGACGGTGAAGAAACGATCCCAGCAACCGAATTTATAACAACGGGATTTGAAGCGCTGGGCATGTCGCGAACTCAAAGCCTGAGCCTTCTAGAGCAATTCCGTTCGTTTGAGCAAACTAATAGCGCCCCTACCTTTGTTGATACCAATAACTCGCCTGTCGGTGACACTCTCTCATTTACAACCGATGAAGATACTCCAGTAAGCGGAACGTTGTCAGCATCAGATGAAGATGGCGATTCGCTGTCTTTCGTTAAGTTCACCGATCCATCAAACGGTACTGTCGTTGTCGATGAAAATGGTGATTGGACTTATACCCCCAACGAAAACTACAACGGTACCGATAGCTTTACGGTTATCGTCGATGATGGAAATGGTGGTACTGACACAATTACGGTTAACGTTGGCGTAACTCCCGTAAATGACGCGCCGATAGGTAATGACCTTTCAGTAACCACCGACGAAGATACCCCAGTAAGCGGAACGCTAAACGCAACAGATACGGACGGAGACTCGTTAACATTCTCAAAAGGCACAGATCCGTCAAACGGTTCTGTAGTCGTTGATGAAAATGGTAATTGGACCTATACGCCAGACGAAAACTACAACGGAAGCGATAGCTTCACCGTTGTAGTTAGCGACGGGAATGGAGGCACAGATACTATTACTGTTGATATTGGCGTGACGCCTGTAGATGACGACTCTTTATTTTTTAACCAAGAACTAAGTTATGCGGAAAACCAAGTGGCGGGCGCGGTGGTGGGTACCTTGTCCGGCAGCGATCTGGATGGCGTGACCAAATACGAGTTCAAACACAGTGACGGCACCTTAAGCGCCACAAGTGAAGACGGCTTCTACAGTGTGGATGCGGCCGGCAACATCAGTATCACGGCAGCGGGCGTTTCGGCGGAGGTGAACGATTTCGAGCAAGGCACGAACAGTGGCGATTACCAGATGGTGATGACCGACGGTTACG
>NZ_JBFSUL010000001.1:64484-221530 GCF_041467395.1 Vibrio sp. 10N.247.310.98
ATTACCAGATGGTGATGACCGACGGTTACGGCTCGACAGCGGAAGCGACGGTGACCCTGAAAGAGAGCAACGTGAACGAGGGCCCAGTAGCGATTGATGACACATATGAAACTCATAGTGAGACGCTGCTCTTCTCTGAGTCCTTTGAAAACATGACAAACACAGGTCGTTGGACAGTAGTAACTGGCGACGAACTGGGTGATTGGGAAGCAACAAATGGTCTAGAGATTCAGCGTGACGGTCTCATAGCTGAAGCGACAGACGGTGACTACCTCGCTGAGCTTGATGCTCATCAAAACACCGCGATCACAACAAGTATTAATACGTCAGACCAAGATAGCGTTCGTGTTGAATTTGATTACAACCCTCGACGAGACGGTAATTCATCTTCTGACATGACGTTTAAAGTCGGTGACACGTTAGTTACTGTTCACGCCGATGGAACTCTATCGGGTGCCGACGGACTTAATGTCCAAATAGGGCAACCTGACGCAAATGGTTGGTATAAGATCACGGCTGAGTTCGAAGTCCAAGGGGACGTTACGGACCTTACATTTGCAGGCGCTGGTGCTTCAGATAGCTACGGTGCGTTGTTAGATAACATTACAGTGACAGGTATTAATCAATCTAAACTTGTTACTGCTGAAGACACGTCTATCACGATTTCTTTTGATGAATTGTTGGCGAATGATACTGACATTGATGGTGATGAGCTCTCAATTGTTGTGGGTTCAATTACCTCCGCGACTAATGGTGAGCTGTTTGTCGACTACACAAACAATACAATTACATTCACACCGGATACCGACTATAACGGGGAGGCAACTTTTAAATATAAAGTGACCGATGGGAACGGTGGGGAAGACGAAGCAGAAGTTACGCTTAATATCACTCCTGTGAACGATGCACCAGTGCTGATAGGTGATTTGTTGGGTGAAGTGGATGAAGAAGGCAGCTACACCATTACGGCTGAGGACCTAGGCTACACGGACGTTGATGATACTGACACAGGTGTGACCTTCACGGTCGGCAACGCGAGTGACGGCATAATCTTAGTCGGTGGTGTTCCGTCGAACCATTTCACTGTGGCGCAGTTGGCGGCGGGTGAAGTGACGTTCAAACATGACGGCAGTGAAACCACGTCAGCGTCGTTCGATGTGAACGTTGAAGACGGCAACGAAGATGGTAGCACACCGGTAGACAGCACTTTCAACTTGACGGTGACGCCAGTGAATGATGCGCCGGAACTAACAGGCGATTTGGCGGCGGAAGTGGATGAGGCAGGCAGCTACACGATCTCGGCAGCTGACTTGGGTTATACAGACGTTGACGATACAGACACAGGCGTGACCTTCACGGTCGGCAACGCGAGCAACGGCACAATCTTAGTGAACGGCGTCGCGTCTAGTAGTTTCACGGTGGCGCAGTTGGCGGCGGGTGAAGTGGCGTTCAAGCATGACGGCAGCGAAACCACGTCGGCGTCGTTCGATGTTAACGTTGAAGACGGCAACGAAGATGGCAGCACACCGGTAGACAGCACGTTCAACTTGACGGTGACGCCAGTGAATGATGCGCCGGAGCTGACAGGCGATCTGTTGGGTGAAATGGATGAAGCAGGCAGCTACACGATCACGGCGGCAGATCTTGGCTATACGGACGTTGACGATACGGACACAGGCGTGAGCTTCACGGTCAGCAACGAGAGTAACGGCACAATCTTAGTGAACGGCGTCGAGTCGAGCAGCTTCACGGTGGCGCAGTTGGCGGCGGGGAAAGTGACGTTCAAGCATGACGGCAGCGAAACCACGTCGGCGTCTTTCGATATTAACGTTGAAGACGGCAACGAAGATGGCAGCACACCGGTAGACAGCACGTTCAACTTGACGGTGACGCCAGTCAACGATGCGCCTGTAGCCATCAGTGATTCTTACAAAAACGTTCAAGAAACCATATTGCTTACCGAGTCATTTGAAAATATGGCAAACCCAGCGGGTTGGACGGTTGTTTCTAAAGACCCATCAGAGGTATGGGACTTTACTAATGGTATAGAGATTGAGCGAGACGGCTTAATTGTTGATGCTACCGACGGTGATTTTTACGCAGAGCTAGACCCACATAAAAACACGGTGATGACGACATCAATTGATACGTCGGATCAAGATTCTTTGAGGGTAGAGTTCGATTATAACCCTCGCCAAGACGGCAACTCGTCGTCTGATATGACTTTTACTGTTGGGAATACAACTATTACGCTGCATGCGGATGGAACAGTGACTGCACCAGAAGGCATTTCTGTAACACTAGATGGTCCGGATAACAAAGGTTGGTATCAAGTAAATGCAGAGTTTGATGTTAGTAGTGATGCTACTTTAATCGCTTTTGCTGGTGCGGGTAAATCTGATTCGCTTGGTGCGTTCATCGATAACATTACAGTTACCGGAATAGATGCACCCAAACTCATAACGGAAGAAGATCAGGCTCTTACTATTAGTGGTAGTGAGCTGCTAGCCAATGATTTCGATGTTGATGGGGATGACATAACCATATTTTCTGTCAACGCAACCGATGCTACAAACGGTTCTGTTCAGCTGATAGATGGCAATGTCGTGTTTGAACCTAACCAAGACTTCAATGGTGAAGCGACTTTCGAATACACCATTGTTGATACTCATGGTGAAAAAAGCACTACGACAGTGACCGTTAATGTCACACCAGTAAATGATGACCCTATCGCGAACGATGATTCAAGAGCGTTAGGTGATAACCTGATCGTCAATGGTAGCTTTGAAGACTATGAATCGGTATCAAATGCCGGCTGGGGTTCTCGAATCGACCAACTAGATGGTTGGTCCTACGATGCAAGAACTGGTGCTTTAGATTCAGTTCAAGAAGGCTATGCTGTTGATGAAACAGACGGCGATCGTATGATTGATATGGAAGGTAACGGTGACAATGTAACCCTTACCCAACAAATTCAAGGTGTGGAAAGCGGTACCCTATACCAACTGTCTTTTGATACGGCAATGTACGAACGACTGCCGAGTGCTGAGCTTGAGGTTATTTGGAACGGTGAAGTTGTTGCTACGATCACCCCTGAAAGCAACATAATGCAAACTCAGTCATTGGAATTATTAGGTGGTAGTGGCGATGGTTCAAATACCCTTTCATTTAGAGAAGTTGGCACTGAAGGCGACAAGAGTGGGACTTATCTAGATAATATCAAATTTCAAGAAGTGATTAAAAACCTTCAGACACAAGAAGATATAACTCTCGATATTCCTAGTAGCGAGTTACTTTCGAATGATTCTGACGTTGATGGTGATACGTTAATTATTTTAGATAGTTTAGTGATTGATCCAACATACGGTCAGGTTGAGTTAGTTGAACTACAAGATGGTTCTCAAACCGTTCGTTACACTCCTGCGGATGACTTCAATGGTATCGCTACGTTTACTTACACAGTTTCTGACGGTAAAGGTGGTACTGATACCGCAGTGGTTACGATTAATGTCACTCCAGAAAATGATGCTCCAATATTTGTCAAAGATGGAGTGCCGATTGGCGATACTGATCAAATAAGTGTATCGACTAAAGAGGATAACTCTGTATCTGGTAAGGTTACTGCAACCGATATTGACGACACTGACCTGACTTACACGGTGAGCCAACCTACAAACGGTAGTGTTGAGATCGACCCTGAAACCGGCGAGTGGAAGTACACTCCGAACAACGAGTTTGATGGAGATGATTCATTTGTTGTTACCGTGTCAGACGGCAACGGTGGTACAGATACCGTTACAGTTAATGTCGATGTATTACCTGTAGCAGAACTGACTGTGACAGCTGGTCTACCAGTAACTGAAGGTGATGAGGCTTATCTATCATTTGAAATCAACCTAGATGAGCTTGTCTCAGAGAACGTTGGTCTTGTTCTTACACTAGGGTCGGCAGGGGACTCTGCAACTAAAGGTGTCGATTACGAAGACACGATCTACGTTAAAGATGGACAAGATTATAAAGCGCTTTCAGAGCAAGAGCTTGCCGATCTTATTATTGCTAGCGGCTCTGATAGCTTAGAAGTCTTCATCAAGGTTCTTGATGATAAATTGCTAGAGGGTGAAGAAACTGTAACTCTAAAAGCTAGCTCAACTAGCGAGTTTGTTGAAAATGACAAACAGGACTCAGATACAGCTAAGATTGTCGATGAGACAGACACAAATGATAAAGATACCGTTACAATTGGGCTGACTGGTCCCGATTCAGTTATTGAGGGTGATAAGACAAGCCCATTTACGATTACGCTAAGTGAGCAAGTGCCTGAAGATAGTGTGGTTACTCTTCAGTACTCTTACACAAACGCGAGCAATGAAGATATTGTTGAAGTTATAACTGTAAACGTAGACGCAAATACAAATACAGCGACCTTTGAGATTCAAACTGAACAAGACAACGAATACGAAGTCGGACAAGAGTTTAACGTTAGTGTTGTATCCGTAACTCAAGATGGTACCGATGTATTTGAGAAGCTAGATACGTCTAGCGCTGATAAAAATGTAGCTATTGACGACAGCCATGATAACCCGCCAAAAGCTGAAGACTTCTCTATTTCTCTCAATGCAGATGGCTCTTCGCAAGTTATTTTCGATACCGGAATGGGAGCTATCGAAGGAGATGGTACAGACCATATTTCTGATGACGAAGATGATAACGATAATGACGCAGATACAAATCTCGGTGTGATCATCACAGAGTTACCTGATTCAGGAACTCTTTACTATGTCGATGGTAATAACAAGGTTGAAGTGGTAGTTGGGCAGACGTATGCAGATCCTAACAACATCGTTTATGAAGATGACCAAGAATCAACAGGCTTCTTCTTAGGTGTTGATGATACATCCACATTAGATAAAGGCCCTCATAGCACTGCAGAGTTTCATAACTGGGGTGATGAAGTAGATGCGTATACTCGCGAACTGAAGTTTGATAATGGTGATGTCGTCACCATTACCTCGGAAGGTCGAAATAACGTTGACGCCAAGCCTTTAGTACAGAACAACAGCCAGCAAGGCCATATGGGTTTCGGTATTGCATCGACTAATCGCGGTATTCACCAAGATGAGGTAATCAACATTGATTTCTCTTCTCGTCCAGCGGACTCAGTAACGGTTGGTCTAAGCGGTTTGGGTGGCTGGTTTGCTCCAAATGCTGATGATAGTGTTCAATCAAGAGCCGAGATTACAGTCACCTTTGATTATGGTAATGGTGTCACAGAAGACAAAACCTTCCTTTATGATGACACCCACAATAATCAAAATGTCACGATTGTCGCTCCTGAAGGTGCTGAGATTGTTTCGGTGGAAGCAAGCACACAAGGACCAGGTAACTGGGAGCTGACTTCTCTTGAAGCTAAGGCGTCAGATTCATTCGAATATAAAGCGGTAGACAGTGATGGTAACGAAAGTGAAGTTAAGACAGTTACTATCGATAAGTCTGGTGACCTGAATGCGAATAACGATCCGCAAGGCTTCGAAGTTAAACTGGGTGAGTTCAGTGAAGACAACGACTCTCCATGGTCGGCTGAAGGTGCAGAGCTGAGTGCCAGCTTCAATGGCCAAGATAAAGACTTTGCACACAGCGGTATTAAGATTGGTGTTGCCGGCAAAGTGGGTGGATTGGGTGCTCAGATTGAATATGATCGTGCAGAACAGCAATCTGAGAAGTTTGAAATCAATTTAGATAGCCCTGCGACTCAGTTTACATTTTCAGTATCTAACTTGTTTAAAAACGAAGGTAATGACGGTGATTTCACTGATAACCATGAACAAGGCAGTTGGGTAGCGTACCTCAATGGCGTAGCGGTTGCAGGTGATACGTTTATTGCTGAAGACGGTAACAATAAAGGTACTTACGAAATAACACCGCTTACTCCTGATGGTACGCCAATCGCATTTGATACTGTGGTATTTGAAGCAACTGAGTATTCCAACCAAGCAACGCATGATAATGATGCGTCAGATTACTTCCTAACTGGTTTTAAAGCCTCTAGTGAAGGCGCATATGCAGTGAATCAAGGCGGCATTCTTGAGATTCCAACATCGAAGCTTGCTGGCATTATCGGTTCTGAGCTTCTAAATAACGATATCGATTCAGATGGCGACAATCTACGTATTACCTATGTATACGGTGAAACGGAAGGTAATGCGTATATCAAAGACGGCATCGTATACTTTGATTTAACTGGCGATGACTTTGTCGGTGAAACAACGTTTAAATATCAGATTACTGATGATAATGGCCAAATCGCGAGTGCTGAAGTTAATGTTATCGTCAACCCTCTACCGACCCCTTCTAGTGTTGCGTCTGTAGACCTGCTAGCAGACTCAGTAGTTGAAGGTGATGACCTTGGCTTTAAAGTAACTCTGGATTCAAGTGCACTTGTTGAATCTGCGTTGGACGTTACTTTTGGTAAGAACACGGATGCTGCGAATGATTCGGGTGAAGAAAAAGATCTCGACCTGAGTCAGGTTCGTTTTACTAATGGCGTCACCTATGATCAGCAAAGCGGCAAACTGATTGTCCCAATTGGAGTGAAGGATTTTGCAATCTTGATTCCGACAATTGATGACAGTCTCCATGAAATCGCTGAAACCTACACCGTGACTGTTGATGGTGAATCCTCAGTGGGTAGCATTACTGATAACGATGAAGCTCCAATTATCGATACAGTGAGCAACGCGGTTAATCTAAATAATGAACAAGTAATTGAAGGCGATATAGCCGTCTTCACCGTGAACCTAGTTAACACAAGCAGTCAAGAGACTCGATTCGACTGGTCGTTAAACTCCGGTTCTGCCGAGCTCGGTGATAACAAAGATTTCACCGACAACGTAGAGTTCACTGAGGGCGTGACGCTTGTTAATGGTCAGCTTGTTGTGCCTGCGGGAGTAACGTCGTTTGACATCAAGGTACCAACTAACGAAGACGGCATTGATGAGTTAAATGAGAACTTCACGCTCGAAGTGGATGGTAAGCAAGGTATTGCGACGATCATTGATAACGATGAAGCACCGCAAGCACAGGACTCACATGTCATTGGCGATGAGGCACAAGCCCAAGGTTCATCGATTACGTTTAAGTGGGCCGATTTCAACGTTTCTGATGCAGATTCCAGCGAATTGTCGATTGTTATCACTAGTGCTCCAGGTGCGGGTGATATGTATCTGTACAACGAATCTACTGATGAATGGGTTCTGTTAAATACTGAAACGATTGGTACAGGTGTACCAGTAAGCCAAGAGCAGGTAGAACAAGGTTTCTTGATATTCAACCCAGTAAGCTATGAATCTAGTACATCAATGTTTGATGAAGATAATGTAGTAACTGGTAATAATCAGCAAGATTATGCGGAGTTTAACTACCACAGTTCTGATGGCATCAACACCAGCTCTAGTACGACGATGTCGATTGATATTCGCCCTGATACGACACTTGCCAAGTTAGTTGTAGAAACACCAAATGTAGATTTAGATGAAGGTTTTAAGTTAGAGCAATGGGAGAACCTAGACTTTGATTACAACAATGGTAGCGGTGTCGCTCCGGACGTTGTTGAACAAGCAATCGAGTCTGCAGGTGTTGCCAACACTTCAGAAGTTACACAGACGCCAGACTTTGGCACTCAGAACTCTCCAGCTATCGAAAACATTTCGAGCAAACTTACTGGTTTGGTATTCCTAGTTGCTGGTGAGTCATACGTGTTTAGCGGTCATGCAGATGATTCATTTAGACTTGAAGTCGGTGGTGAAACCATGGCCTCTCAAACTTGGGGCGGAGGCGGTACCTATGAGTCTTCAGCCTTTGTACCATCGGCATCTGGTTGGTACACAATTACTGCATTCCACGACAACGAGGCTGGTCCAGGTAATGCCACTATCAGTGTCGCAGTTGGTGGTAATGAACCCGTAGACTTTAACACGGACAACTTCGATATTGTTCCGGATGTAAGTTCGCTTGAGGATAAAGTTAATATCGGGGCACAGGTTGAACATGAATCCTTAGAGGGTGGTTATTACCCAGCGTTCGATATTAATGAAGGGCTGGAAGATACCTTTATCAATGTCTCTAAGATAACTACGCAGCTTGTTGATACCGATGGTTCAGAGACGTTGAGACTCGTCGTGTCCGGTTTGCCTGAAGGTTCAATTGTTAAACTTGGAGATCAGGAGCTTGTTGTTAATGCTGATGGTGAAGTTGATATATCTGCTTGGTTAACATCAAATGGTACTGCCGAAACAGTGCTCGCTGATCTGATGATTCAGGTTGATGAGCCAGGCACTTATAACGTTAAGATTGAAGCGATTTCAGACGAGATTGTCGGAGATACCAGTGAGATTTCGAACGGGGCCTTCGACTTGATTGTTCATCCAGTGTCTGTTGGACCGGATGCTGAGAGTAAGGAAGCCTTTGGACAAGAAGATACTATTTTAGTGCTATCGATTGATGATTTTGGGATTGAGTCTGGCAACGATATAGTGATAACTCATCAACCACTCGATGGAGCGTTGGTAATTAACCTTGGTACTGTTCAAGAGCCAAATTGGCAGCCACTAAACTCGAGTCAGATTACATCGGCTCAATTAATTTCAGGCGTGATCGGCTTTAATCCAGATGCTAACGAATCTGGTTATGACGGCTTTAATGTTGATGGTGTAGGCAATAAATCGAATGACTACGCTGAAATTAAGTTCAAGGCTGTAAACGAGAATGGTACGTCAGAAGAGCATACGCTTACGGTAGATATTACGCCTGTGGCTGATGCCCCATTAGTAGCTGTTTCCATTGGGGATATTACCTTTTCCAACGGTATCGACGTATATCAAGAACTTGTTGGGTTCTCCCAGTTGACTACTACAGAGAAAAACACACTACTTACAGAACTTAAATTAGATGGTTTTGAGGAAGGCAGAGTACTTAACGCGGATATTCATGAGCACTTACATCAAGGCGGATCTAAGGACAAGCTTTATGTTGGTGACCAAAGTCAGGACTCGGACCACTATATAGGTGGTGCGGGCAACGATTGGTTCGTATCAGGCGCTGGAAATGACAAAATTGAAGGTGATGAAACTACCAGTGATATAGGTGTCGATGGGTATGACACTGTAATTTACTCAGGTCCAGTTTCTCAGTACATAATCACAGATCTAGGCGATCATGGTGGAGGTGTCGGCCACTGGCTAGTGCGAGATACGAAGGGGACCGATACACCTAATGATCAATATACTCCTTCTGATGAAAATGGAGACCACTTATATGAAATTGAACGATTGATTTTCTCTGATGCTATCGTTGAACTAAACAACATAGATGGAAGCTATCGTATTGTTCAACAACAGGAAATCCCTGTCGATATAACGGTTTCTTTGCAAGATACGGATGGCAGTGAAATCATTAAAGGTGATTCGGTTACGGTGAGTGGTATTCCGTCAGGGGCGAAACTGTATGTAGATGGAGTACTGCAAACGCCAGTCAATGGTACAAGTAATTACATACTTGCACTTGCTGTTGATGCAGCTGGAGTTGTGGGGACGGTAAGTGCTCAATTAGTATTTCCGGCGGATTATACTGGAAATCGTGATTTTGGTATTACAGTTGAAGCAGTTAGTGAAGAGCAATATGTTACGGGAGCGGACAAATTTGCAAGCTCTACGGCAACTGCAGAAATTGAGGTTCCTGAGCCCGTAACACCAACCACGATTAGTTCTTCTGGAGATGTCACCGACACGATTACCGTAGATGGAGCTGACCTTCAATGGCAGAAGCATCAATTCTCTGCTGGGAATACAGAAAATGAGAGAACATCAACGTTTGATAATACAAACACCGATTACCTTGTTGATGTTGGCAAAGGTGGTGATTACGTTCAACTAGGAGGTGGAAACGACACGGTTTACCTTGGGGGGAGTGAGTCATTAGCCAAGAACCCTAAAGACGGTGCGGCTGAGCGTGATGATTTTGTATCGGAAGGCGATAGTTATAGACCAAGTATGAATAAGAATGACAGCATCGATATTGCTTTCACTGGTGACGGTAACGATACAGTTTACGGACAAGCAGGTATCGACGCTATCGATGGTGGTACTGGTAATGACTACTTAGATGGTGGGAGTGGTGATGACGCACTTAAAGGTGGAGTTGGTCAAGATACGCTGATTGGTGGTCTCGGAAACGATATCCTTATTGGTGGTGATGACGCTGATATATTCAAGTGGGTTGATAGTGATTTAGATGGAAGTACCGATCGAATCTCCGATTTTAGCATCGCGGAAGGAGATAAGGTTGATTTGTCTGACTTATTTGCTGATGCGCCAACTCAACAACAAGTCACTGAGTTGTTAGACAACATCGAGGTTGAAGGAGGCGAAGTTAACTCCGCCATGGTTGTAGAAAAAGATGGGCAGCAAGTTAAAATTGAATTTGATGGCCTCTCCGCTGCAGACTTGACGAATAGTTTGTCTGACATCCTAGTTATTAAAGACGATTGAGTTTGCTGATACTAATAAAAAACCGAGATTGAAGAATCTCGGTTTTTTATGAACTGTAACGCTGTTTCTTAGACTGGTAATTTGTATTTAAAGAACCTTACAAGCAAAACCTTTCAGGTAGAAACCTTCTGGGTAGGCTGTGTCTGTTAGATGATCGGCTGCTTGCTCGAAGCGCTCGACGAACTTAACCGTTCGGCCTGCATCTAATGCTGCATCAGCGATGATTTTTTGGAACAAATCAGTACCCATTAAGCCAGAGCAAGAGTAGGTGAGTAGAGTGCCACCTGGTTTCAGGATTTGCATCGCAAGCATGTTAACGTCTTTGTAGCCGTTAGCGCCTGAAGTTAGGTTATTCTTGCTTGAAACAAACTTTGGTGGGTCCATGATCACTACGTCAAACTTAGTGCCTTGATCACGGTACTCACGAAGCAGTTTGAAAACGTCAGCGTTTAGGAATACAGCGCGCTTTTTCGAGATATCAAACTCATTAAGTTCAGCGTTGAATTTAGCGGTATCAAGAGCAAGTTGAGATACGTCAGCGTTGATAACACGCTTCGCGTCGCCTTTAAGTGCGTAAAGGCCAAAGCCACCTGTATATGAGAAACAGTTAAGGACACCTTTGCCTTTAACGTACTTCATCGATTCTTTGCGGCTATCACGTTGGTCCATGTAGAAGCCTGTTTTGTGGCCTTCCATAATGTTCACGCTGATTTTAACGCCATTTTCTTCAATCACGATAGATTTTGGTGGCTCTTCACCATGAAGAACGCCGACAACTTGTTCTAGGCCTTCTTTCTTACGAACTGCCACGTCTGAACGCTCGTAGATGTTGCAGTCAGGGAAGCACTCGATTAACGCTTCAACCAATACGCTTTTGTTAAACTCAGCGCCAGCACTTAGCAGTTGGCAAACAAGAAAGTCTTGGTATTTGTCGATTGTGATACCTGGTAAGCCATCAGACTCTGCGGCCGTTAGGCGGTAGCCCGTTAGACCATCACGTTCGATAATGTCTTCTCGTAAAGACTGTGCGTCTTGAATTCGTTTTACGAAGAACGCCTTGTTGATCTCTTCTTTTTCAAATGTCCAAACACGAGCTCGAATTTGAGATTCTGGTGAGTAAGCCGCTTTTGCAAGCCACTGACCATTTTGAGCATATACGTCTACAGTTTCACCTTGTTTTGGTTCGCCTTCGACCTTATCGATACCGCGTGAAAATACCCAAGGGTGTTTGCGGCGTAGTGATTTATCTCGGCCTTTAGCTAGATGAATTGAAGGAGTCATAATTTACTCTGTTTGTTGAATTTGAAGGAGGGGTATTGTCGGGGAAGTGCAGGTGAAAAGCAAATAAGAAAGGGCTGCAGAAGCAGCCCTAGTAATGATTAATCAACACATTGTGGTGGATATCAGTATTAAGCTTTAAGACCTGTCAGCAAACCTTCCATCGTATCGCTTTGTTTACGAAGTTGGTCAACATTGGAATTACTCTTACTGATCATCTCGCAGATACTGTCTGACTGATGACGAATCTCTTCAACACTCTGTGCAATGTTGTCAGCGACTACGCCTTGTTCTTCAGCCGCGGTAGCAATTTGAGTGCTGCTATCTGAAATAGACTGGTTTTTTTCCGCTAATGAACCGATCTCGACGTTCACTTCTGACATCAGTGTTTGGCCTTCGTTAGCATTGTTCACCGTGACTTCCATCAGCTTGGTCAGTGATTGACTGTTACGTTGTAATGATTCAATCATGCTTTGGATTTCAACCGTTGCTTGCTGAGTACGACCGGCAAGGGCACGAACTTCATCGGCAACAACAGCAAATCCACGACCTTGCTCGCCAGCACGTGCGGCTTCGATAGCTGCGTTCAACGCTAACAGGTTAGTCTGTTCAGAAATACCGTTGATGGTTGTGACTACTTCATCGATCTGCGCCGCGTTGGCATCCAGTTCTTCTACTGCTTGTGAAGCGGACTGGATCTCTTGAGATAGGCTAGAGATAGACTCCAGTGTATTTGAAACCTTGACTTGACCGCTCTGAGCAACGCCGCGAGCGTCCATCGTTTGTGAGCTAGACGCATGAGCAAGGGTAGCGACTTCGCGAATGGTAGCCGCCATTTGTTCCGTTGCACTTGCTAAGCAATTCAGGTGTTCTTGTTGGTTACCTGAGATGTCTGAACTTTGTTGTGTTGACTGGTTCAAGTCCGAGCTGATCTGCTGCATGAGAGCGACAGACTCTTGGATTGATAGAACCATGTTTTGTTCACGCTCCGCAACTTTATCGATTGTAATCGCGATTTCACTGAACTCGTCACGAACTAAGAAGTAGTTCATGCGGCAAGTTAAGTCGCCATTCGCAAGCGTGTTCAGAGCTTTGTTCATAGAGAACATCGCGCCGCCAATAAAGGTCATGATGTAGTAAACACCTAGTGCGATAAGCGTTAGGGTTACAGCGATGATAGAAACCTGAGTCGTCGATAGAGCAGACCAAAGGTTTTGGTCATGGTTAGCAACTAGGCTGAACGCTCCATTCATCACTGAAACAGAACCAGCACCGTAGCCTAAAGAGATGGTTTCAGAGCTGCTGACAAGCTGAGCTACTTGATCTTTAGTGAGTTGACCCGCTTCGATAAGCCCTTTCATCAAGAGCATTTCTTCTTGATAAAGGTGAGCAAGTAAAGAGTCCGCGGCACTATCTAAAACGAGAGTTAATATAACCAGGGCGAGAAGAGGCAATAAGAAGAGTAGATAGAACTTTTCTTGGATTTTTAGGTGAATGAGATATTTGTCAATCCAACGAAATGGGATTTCTTTCATAATCGTTATACTCGAAGTAAGTCCACCAATAAGCGGTGAATGAATAGAAACTCGACTATATCATTCATATAATTTATGAGGCAACGTTATGGAAAGTTCACAATATATTTTTGTCGTGTCAGGCGTAGTTCAATGTGTTGGGTTCCGTTACCACACCAGTAGGCAGGCGCAAGCTATGGGTCTCTCAGGTTATGCAAAGAACTTAAATGATGGTCGAGTTGAAGTGTTAGTTGTCGGAGAGAGTCAGCAAATTGAGAAGTTACATGCTTGGCTCTATATTGGCCCTTCGAGCGCAACAGTAGACAACGTTGTGATGCATCAAGTTAAAGATAGTGAGCGCCAAGACGTACGCATAGGGGCGTTTAAAATACTGTAGTTGTAGCACTACAGTATTTTATATTGAACGTAACTTAATGACCTAAAGCGGGTTAGGTTTTACAAGCACTTTGCTGGTTTAGGTAAACCGGCGAGCTTGGTCGCTTGTTTTGCAGGGCCTTTTTTGAATAACTTGAAAAGGTACTTACTATTGCCTTTTTCTGGGCCGTGAGCTTTTTCCATTGCTTTAACGAGCATGCGAACCGCTGGTGAGGTGTTGAACTCTTCGTAAAAGCTCCTTACAAAATGTACGACTTCTAAGTGTGCATCTGTAAGTTCAATCGCCTCGTCTTGAGCAAGAATTTCAATCATGCCTTCTTCCCATTGCGTGTAATCCAATAGGTAGCCTTGAGCGTCGGTTTCGATTTGCTTGCCGTTATATTCAAACATGTTTAATCCAGAATCCAATTAACTATGCGGATAGGGTACATGACCAAGTTTGTCTTTCTCAACAGAAATTGTAGCTATCCAATGAAATATCGTACTTATAGATACAAAAAAGCCCAAGAGGTAGGCTCTTGGGCTAGATATTCTTCAATGGTGGGAACGATTAGTCGTCGCTGCCCATGATGCCTAGGATGCTTAGTAGGCTGATGAAGATGTTGTAGATCGATACGTACAAGCTGATCGTTGCAGAGATGTAGTTTGTTTCACCGCCACGAATGATGTTTTGCGTTGTAAGCAAGATAACACCAGTCGAGAACAGGATGAACATACCGCTCATTGCCAATGATAGTAGAGGCATTTGTAGGAAGATGTTTGCAACCATACCTACAAGTAGTACTACGAAACCAGCTAATAGCATGCCATTAAGGAACGACAGGTCACGCTTAGTTGTTAGTGCGTAAGCTGATGCGCCCATAAACGCCAGTGCTGTACCGCCAAGTGCAGTTAGGATGACGTCACCCATGCCTGCGCCAACGTACATGTTTAAGATTGGACCGATGGTGTAGCCTAAGAAACCTGTAAATAGGAATGTGAAGACTAGACCCATGCTGTTGTCACGGTTCTTTTCTGTTAGGAAAAGTAGGCCGTAGAAGCCAACTAGCATGATAATAAGACCCGGGCGAGGAAGGTTCATCGCCATGGATACGCCTGCTACAACAGCAGACCAAAGTAGTGTCATAGACAGTAATGCGTAGGTGTTACGCAACACTTTATTGGTTTGCAGAGCACTTTCTTGAGATGCTGTGCGTGAAAACATAGGGCTGTTCATAATCTTCCTCGTAAGGTGACTTCAATAGTTATTAGTACATTTATGGGGGTGAAAGTTCGAAAAATCAAGTCTCTCATTCCTCTTGTATACGTAAAATAATAATCAAAATAGTCGGTTAAGTGTTTCTGAAGGTGTAACAAAGTATTTCTTAAAGTGCAGTTAAGGTTCGTTGTTCAATTTTAATCGCACTGAATCGCTGTTTATAATCTTGAAAAACTAATTATAACACTGAAAACAAAGAGGCGACCTAAGCCGCCTCTGTAGTTTATGCATCATAACACATTAGTGGTGTAAGATTTGGCTTAAGAAGTTCTGCGTTCTGTCTGATTGTGGGTTTTCAAAGAAATCGACAGGGTTGTTCTCTTCTATGATTTCACCGGCATCCATGAAGATAACGCGATCCGCGACCTCTTTAGCAAAGCCCATCTCGTGCGTTACACAAAGCATCGTCATGCCTTCTTCTGCAAGCTCAACCATTACGTCTAACACCTCACGAACCATTTCTGGATCGAGCGCCGACGTTGGCTCATCAAACAGCATCACTTGAGGGTTCATACACAAAGAGCGAGCGATAGCTACACGCTGCTGTTGACCACCTGAAAGCTGACCTGGGAACTTGTCCGCTTGCTCAGGGATTTTTACGCGCTCTAGGTACTTCATTGCAATCGCTTCGGCTTCTTCTTTTGGCATCTTTTTGACCCAGATTGGAGCCAGAGTACAGTTCTCTAATACCGTCAGATGTGGAAACAGATTGAAGTGTTGGAAACACATGCCGACATCTCTACGCACGGCTTCGATGTTCTTTAGGTCTTCCGTTAATTCATTACCTGAAACGAAGATATGACCTTTTTGGTGCTCTTCTAATCGGTTGATGCAGCGGATCATCGTTGATTTACCAGAGCCTGAAGGGCCACAGATAACGATTTTCTCGCCTTTTTTAACTTCTAAATTGATGTTCTTAAGTACGTGGAATTCACCGTACCACTTGTTCATGTCTTTCAACTCGATCATAAGACCTTGAGAGTTGTTTTCTGTCTGCTGCGTCATAATACGTCCTTGATCTTGTTAATTATCGTTTGTGACCGGTGTGAAGTCTGTTTTCTAGCCATATCGAATATCTCGACATGCCAAAACAAAACACCCAGAACACTAACGCGACAAATACATAACTTTCTGTTGAATACCCAAGCCATTCAGGGTCGGTATTCGCGGCTTGGCCAATTCCTAGTACATCAAACATACCAATAATCAAAACAAGACTGGTATCTTTAAACAAACCAATGAAGGTGTTCACAATTGAAGGAATCGTGATTTTAAGAGCTTGAGGTAGAATGATAAGCCCAGTCTTTTTCCAGTAGCTTAACCCCAGAGCATCAGCTGCTTCGTATTGGCCTTTTGGTATTGCTTGTAGACCACCTCGAATTACTTCGGCCATGTAGGCTGCACTGAATAGAACTACCCCTACAAGTGCTCGAATGAGCTTATCGGTTTCTGTCCCTTCTGATAAAAAGAGTGGCAGCATTACTGAAGCCATGAATAGAACTGTAATGAGCGGTACGCCACGCCAAATTTCGATGTATATGGTACACATACTGCGAATGATCGGCATCTCTGAGCGGCGCCCAAGAGCAAGTGCAACACCAATAGGGAGTGACACTACAATACCAACAAGTGCGATGACCAGTGTAACCAGTAGGCCGCCCCATTTATGGGTATCAACAACTTCTAACCCAAAGACGCCACCGTATAGCAAGCCAGCAATGATAAATGGGTAGATGTTGACGAAGAACAACCAAATCCACGTACGTTTAGGTGTTTTTTCATAAGCCAGTAAGGCTACAAAAATGGCCAACGTTGCATAGAAGAGGCGAGGTCGCCACAGTTCAGCTTCTGGGTAGAAGCCATACATGAATTGGTCCCAACGAACGCTGATAAAAACCCAACAAGCGCCTTCGCTAGTACAGGCATCACGTGTGGTTCCTATCCAGTCGGCACTGATGAATGCCCAATCCGCTATTGCCCATAATAGGGTGAAAGCAAAGTAAGCAAGAATCACAGTGACGACGCTGTTAACAGGTCCATTAAATAGATTTTTTCTTAACCAACCGACTGGCCCAACGGTATTCGCTGGAGGCGGAAGATCAGGTTGAAATTGATGTGTACTCATCTTATCTCTCCACCAATGCTACTTTGCGGTTGTATATGTTCATTAGAGCGGACGTTAATAGGCTCAAGGTTAGGTAGACGCCCATTGTCATCGCGATTACTTCGATAGCTTGTCCAGTTTGGTTAAGTGTTGTTCCTGCAAATACAGAGACAAGATCAGGATAACCAATGGCCATCGCAAGTGATGAGTTTTTGGTCAGGTTTAGATACTGACTGGTTAGTGGTGGGATAATGATTCTTAATGCTTGTGGAATAATGACAAGCTTTAGAGTTCTAGAACGTGGGATGCCTAGAGACATCGCAGCCTCAGTTTGCCCATGGTTTACCGCGTTAATACCTGAACGAACAATCTCAGCAATGAACGCTGCTGTATAGATACTTAAAGCGAGCATCAATGCAGCAAGCTCAGGGATTATCGTAACACCACCCTTGAAGTTAAACCCTTTCAACACAGGGTAATCTGCAGAGATAGGCATGCCCATAACAAAGTAAGTTATCAACGGTAAGCCTAAAATCAACGCAGCGGCAATTCGCAACATCGGTGTTTGTTGGCCGGTCAGTTTCTGTCTGTTCTTAGCCCAGATGTTGATAATAAACGTAGCGATAATACCGACAATCAATGATGCGATGACAATGCTACTGCCTTGCTCAAAGACTGGAGCAGGGAAGTACAACCCGCGTACGTTCAAGAAAATTGCTTCACCTAGACTCATACTTTGACGAGCAGAAGGCAAGGCTTGTAGAACGGCGAAATACCAGAAAAAGATTTGTAATAGCAGAGGGATATTTCGGAATATCTCAATGTAGACAGCTGCAAATCGGCTAACTAGCCAGTTTGAAGAGAGTCTAGCGATACCCATACTAAAGCCCAGCACTGTAGCTAGCATGATGCCGAGTACTGAAACCAAAGCGGTATTGAGAAGACCGATAAAGAATGTACGACCGTATGAGTAGGTCTCGTCGTATTCAATCAGTGTTAAGCCGATACCAAAACCAGCTTCTTGTGAGAGAAAATCAAAACCAGTGGTGATACCACGGGAATCTAAGTTTGTGAGTGCATTATTTACAATCGTGTAAAAGAAAGCACAAAGCGCCCCGACGGCGATAATTTGGAAAATGATGGAGCGAAAAGTGGGGTTGTAAAATAAGTTGGCACTTTTGGGCTGTGGCTTTGCCTGAGCTGGAGAAATAGTTTCATTAGGTTTCATACTACTATAACCTCAAATCCATTTAATAAATAGGGCGGAAAACTCCGCCCTAATTGATGCTTGAAAATTTATTAACGGATTGGTGGAGCGTACATAAAGCCGCCCGCATTCCATAATGCATTTACACCACGAGAGATTTGAAGTGGAGAACCTGTACCAACAGTACGCTCAAAACTCTCACCGTAGTTACCAACTTGCTTAATTACTTGGTAACCCCAGTCGTCGCGAATGCCAAGGCCTTTACCTTTAGGACCGTCTACACCAAGAATACGTTTGATGTTTGGATCTTTTGACTTAAGCATTTCGTCTGCATTTTTAGAGGAGATGCCGTATTCTTCCGCGTTAATCATTGCTGAAAGTGTCCACTTAGCAACGTTAAACCATTGATCATCATCTTGACGAACAACAGGGCCTAGAGGCTCTTTAGAGATGATTTCAGGAAGTACTTCTGCAGATTTAGGATCAGCTAGGTTTAGGCGAAGTGCGTATAGACCAGATTGGTCAGTTGTTAGTACGTCACAACGACCTGCGTCGAAACCTTTCGATGTTTGTGCTGCCGTATCGAATACCACTGGCTTGTAAGACATGCCACTGTTACGGAAGTAATCGGCTAGGTTAAGTTCAGTTGTTGTACCTGATTGAACACATACAGAAGCGCCATCAAGCTCTTGAGCACTTGTTAGGCCAAGTTCTTTCTTAACCATGAAGCCTTGACCATCGTAGTAGTTAACGCCTACGAAGTTCAGACCTAGAGCAGTGTCACGATGTAATGTCCATGTTGTGTTACGAGATAGTACGTCGATTTCGCCAGATTGAAGCGCAGTAAAACGCTCTTTTGCTGTTAGAGGTACATACTTAACTTTAGTCTTGTCACCGAGTACAGCCGCTGCAAGAGCTTGACAATACTCAACATCAATTCCTTCCCATTCACCTTTTGAGTTAGGGTTAGAGAACCCTGGAAGACCGGTACTTACACCACAAGTTAGAAAACCTTGAGATGTGACTTTGTCCAGAGTGCTTTCTGCCGCTGATGCCGATGTTGCCATCATCGCAGTTGATGCAGCTACTACTGAAGCAAGAAGTGTTAGTTTATTTGTCATTTGTATCCTTCCTTGTTAACCAGGTGACACCTGATACTCGTGCTCGTTTGAGTTTCTCTTATGTGTTGCGTTTTCTATGACCTTGTTGTTCAAATTAAACGAGTTGCATTTTGCAAATGAAACTGTGTGCGATTTAAACAACTGTTTATAAGGTTAGGAAAGGATCCGTAGTTTCACAAATGTATAATTTAAAAAGAATTTTGAATGAAATCACAAATCCGAACACAATTAGAATGACCAAATGTTAAGTGAATGTAAATAGTGCAACGGTTCACACTGTTGGTGCAACGAGATTTAGATTTTTATATTGATAATCGACTAGATAAATATTCTGAATAAACATCACAATGATGAAATATTAAACTTAAGAAATGTTGAAATTTGGTCAATAAATATTTTTATTACACTTCGATAGTTATGAATATGCTCCAAATTTGGTAGCATGGCTGAATAGTTATTGAAGTAGTCTCAAGGAAGAACATGCGTTATTTCCCAATGTTTTTGGATGTAGAAAATAAGCCAATCTTAGTGGTTGGTGGGGGTGAGGTTGCTTGCCGTAAAGTCGATAGCTTACTACGAGCGGGAGCGGATGTGACTTTGGTGTCTCCCAAGGTAGCGCCTTACTTAAAGCAGCTTGTGGACGAGAACAAGCTTCACTGGGTTCAAAACTTTTACTCGTCACAGATCATATCGAAAAATTACTTGCAGGTTTGGGCCACAACAGACAACCCAAGCTTGAATCACCAAGTGTATAATGATGCGAAAAAACTGGGCATTTTAGTCAATGTGGTTGACGATCTTCCTTACTGCGACTTCATCACACCTTCGATGATAAATCGCGGCAGAATCCAAATTGCCATCTCTAGTGGCGGGGCATCACCTGTTTTAGTAAGAAATATCAGAGAAAAACTCGAAACGGTATTGCCACAAAACATAGGTTTGATAGCAGACTTCGGTGCATCAAAACGCAATTCAATCAAAGAGTCATTCCCAACCGTCGACGAGCGTCGTAAATTTTGGGAGCGTTTCTTGTCATCCAGCTTTATCGAGCAGGTGAATGACAGAGAGCAGTTAGAGTCTTACTACCAGCAAGCGCTAACCGAAGGCATTGATAGCGAAGGGCAGGTCACTTGGATTGAATTCGAGCAAGATGTCGAGCTGTTGTCTATGAAGGCTTTACGTTTGATGCAGGAGGCAGAGCTCGTACTTTCACCGAGCGATTGTCCATTTGAATTTATCGACCTGTGCCGCCGAGATGCAGAAAGAGAGAGCTACGCCAACAGCGGAGAGCTATCAACAAAGCTTGAGCAAGCAAGAGCAGAGAAATTACGAGTGTGTGTGTTTATTCCACCAGCAAGCGTAGAGTTTAATCTGTTGGTCGGCAAAGATCTAAAATTGTCAGCAGCCCAAGTACTCAGTTGAGGTAATTGCTTCTAGTTGAAATGAGAGCTTTCTGGTTGTTTGAAATCGGCTAGAGGCTCGGAATAAAACTAAAGCTGGACCAGATAAATAAAAAGCCACTTCCCTTAAAGAAGTGGCTTTTTGCTATTTCAAACACGGCATTGTGCTGATGAATGAGTAACCCAAATAGGCGGTCGCTCAAACTCAAAAATTAGTCGCGGAAGTTGTCAAACTGGAAAGGTTGACCAAGTTCACCGCCGCGAACTAGAGCCATAACAGCTTGTAGGTCATCACGCTTCTTACCAGTAACACGAACTTTGTCGCCTTGGATAGAAGCTTGAACTTTAACTTTGTTGTCTTTGATTAGCTTAACGATCTTCTTAGCGACATCAGTTTCAATGCCTTGCTTAAAGATAACCGTTTGGTGCCAAGTGCGACCTGTTTGGTCTGCCGCTTTCGCTTCCATCGCGTTAGGATCAACATTACGCTTCGTTAGGTTGCTGCGAAGGATATCGCGCATTTGCTTCAGTTGAAAATCGTCTTGAGCAGTCAATTTTACTGATTCATCTTTGTAATCAAAGCTTGCGTCAACGCCGCGGAAATCGAAACGAGTCGATAGTTCACGGTTTGCGTTGTCTACTGCGTTACGCAGTTCTACTGCTTCTACTTCAGAGATAATGTCAAATGATGGCATTGTGTTGTTTCCTTAAGCTAAGTTTCTATCTTTAATTGCTGTTGCAAGCATGTCTAGCATTGTTGCAGTATCTTCCCAGCTTAGGCATGGGTCAGTAATCGACTTGCCATATTCTAGGTTGTTAATGTCTGTCATTGGCTGGTTGCCTTCAATAATGAAGCTCTCTGCCATAATGCCTGCAATTTGGTTCTTGTTAGATTTAATTTGCTCACAAATGTCTTGTGCAACTTCTAACTGCTTACGGTGTTGCTTCTGACAGTTAGCGTGGCTAAAGTCTACAACCAAACGTTGAGGTAGATCGAATTCAGCCAGTTGCTTACATGCAGTATCTACAGATTCAGCGTCGAAGTTAGGGCCTTTATCACCACCACGTAGAATAACGTGACCGTATGGGTTGCCAGAAGTACGGTAAACCGTCATGCGGCCGTTCTTATCTGGAGAGTAGAAGTAGTGTGAAGCATGTGCTGCACGAATTGCATCGATAGCAATCTTGATGTTGCCGTTGGTCGCGTTCTTGAAGCCAACAGGGCAAGACAGTGCAGAAGCCATTTCACGGTGAATCTGAGATTCAGTTGTACGAGCGCCAATCGCACCCCAAGTGATAAGGTCTGCAATGTACTGACCTGTGATCATATCAAGGAATTCAGTCGCGGTAGCTAGGCCAAGCTTGTTGATATCTAGCAGAAGCTTACGAGCTTTGTTCAAGCCTGTTTCAAGTGCGTATGAACCATCAAGGTTAGGATCTGTAATCAAACCCTTCCAACCTACAACAGTACGAGGCTTCTCGAAGTAGGTTCTCATTACAACGAACAGTTCATCTTTGTACTGGTCTTGAATTTTGCTTAGGCGCTCAGCGTAATCAAGTGCCGCATCTGTATCGTGAACAGAGCAAGGGCCTACGATAACTAATAGGCGGTTATCACGACCAGTTAGGATATCTTCGATTTGGCGGCGAGAATTTTTAATGCGCTCAGCAACGTCGTCAGTAATAGGGTGTGCATTGCCTAGTTCGGCAGGAGTTGGCATAGGACCCAGAGCTTGGGTTCTCAACTCATCAGTTTTTAATGGCATGTGATAGCTTTTTTATTCTATTGCGAAGTGGTTAAGATAACGGAATTGAACAGAGGAATAAACTCTATTGAGTCAAAGTTATCTCAGTTATTGCTAATATTCTTATTTTTATCAGCAGGCCAGCGTCAAATAAGGGATTTTCACTTGTATTAACAGGCAGCTATCGGTATTTTCGTTTGAACACAACATAAAAATGCTGGAGCAGCAATGACTCAAGAAAATCAAAGCACTTTGCACCCAGAACTTGTCTTAGGTGATGTGCTGCCTTCTTATAACGATAATAATAATTCCAACCACTTATACGTTTCACTATCAGAATTGGTGATGGATCGTGTCTTTTATCACCCAAGTATCGAGAGTCACTTAGATACTTTGACTGATATTGAAAAAACGTCTTTAGATGCGATCCTTGGCGATAAAACTGTCGATGAGCATTTTGTTTCGACCTTAGTGATTGCCATTCAAGCTGCCGTTCAGCCAAATCACACTTCTGTTCGTATCGCATTAAGTAGTGCAGACAGCTATGGCTTCCGTTCGCTACTTGGCGGGAACTGTGAAGCTGAAGAGATTAACCCAGCACTAGGCGTTCGTGGCGTTGCTCGCTATGCAACACCAGAATACAGCAAGGCTTTCGCTTTAGAGTGTCAGGTCATTAAAACATTGCGTGAGCAGGGTATTAACGTTGAAGTGGTTGTGCCTTATGTACGAACATTAAGCGATGCCGCTAAGATTATTGACCTGCTTGCCGAGCAAGGGCTACCACGCGGCCTTAACGGTTTGAAAGTACTGTTCTCGTGCGATGTGCCGTCTGCAGTGCTACTGAGCGAACGTTTACTGCATTACTTCGATGGTGTAGTGGTAAACGTTGATAGCTTAGCGTCTTTCACTTTAGGCGTAGACAAACACAATGAAGCTCAGCAACACGCTTTTGATCCACAAAACGAAGCGGTTATTACCTTGTTGGATATGATTGTTAAAGCAACCCTGAACGCGAAGAAGCCAGTGCTGCTAGTTACGCAAGGTTTAGTCGATTATCCACGTCTACAAGGTTACATTGCTGACCTTGAAGGTGTTGAAACGGTCGTGACTGCGTAAATCGATTAGCTTGCCTGATAAGCCGACTTAAGGCGCTAATGCTTTGAGAATGAAAGAGATATCATTGTGCGATGATATCTCTTTTTTGTAACATTTTTTTGACATTCTTATCGCTAGTCGATTAACTGGTCTGATGACTAACTTGGCTAGGTAATTCGAATGTTGACCCCTCTACAAAAAGCAAATTTCTACTTAAGCATGTTTGGCTTTTTCAAAGTCCCACTTATCTGGTTGTGCCGACCAAAACTACTCGCGTTGGACAACCAACATGTTGAAGTGAAAATCCCGCTTAGAAGGCGTACTAAGAATCACCTTAACAGTATGTACTTTGGCGTTTTGGCTGTAGGTGCGGATGTCGCGGGTGGGTTTCTTGCGATGAGCAAATCTCAGCAGCAAGGTGAAAAGATCTCGTTGGCTTTTAAAGAGGTGACGGGTAACTTTTTGAAGCGCCCTGAAGGTGATGTGCATTTCACTTGTAACGACGGTGAGCTGATCAACACTATGCTGGCAGAAACCATGTCGACCGGAGAACGGGTCAATCAACCCGTAACCATTATCGCGACTTGCCCATCTTTACATGGTGACGAGCCGATGGCGGAGTTCACGCTTACGCTTTCAATTAAGAAAGTCCCTTCAAGAAAATAGCGATTAAATAATAGATTTTGGTTTAGAAGTCATGGGTAACGTTGAAGAGATAAAACAACGGTATGTGAATGGTTTCCACATACCGTTATAGAGAACTTTATAACGGCTCTATGACTCTTGAGTGATCTGCTCAATATCAACTATTTTTGAACGGTTCATAACGATCTTCCAACGGTAGTAGGTTGGTTCGTTATCATGGTTGTTCTCTTTAATGATCAGGTTGAGAAGATGACGCTTTTCTACTGATTCGCGGCTCACTTGTCCTTCATTCAAGCGGTAGATCTTGTTTGAGCCTTTATCCATCAACCGTGTCAGCGCTCTTAGGCTGATCGATAACGTTTCACGAGTCTCCTCATAACCACTCATAAAGGTCGATGTCGACATCTCAGTATGAGAGCGGTAATGCAAGATTTGCTCTTCACGTTGTACCACACGCTTTTTACGGATCGACTGAATGCGATCTGCAAGCTTAGAAAAATTTGCGTAGTCCAACCATTCCAGTTTATGGCCTACTGACTTGTTGGTCGTTGGATCATAGTAACGACGCTTCCATTTTGGCTTGCCTTTACGCAGCCAGCGCCAAAGGATGTCTCTCAAGTCATCTTTAAAGATCTCACGCAGTGCGTAAATGAAAGACATTGCCACGATGAAAGAGGCGGTAATCTCACCAAGAAAGTCACGAGCCAAGATCACAGTAGTGGTCACGACAACCATCACCAAACCGGTCGCGATGCCTTTCACGGCACGCTTAACGTTCTTACCCATCGACGTTGTCTTTTCTTTAAGCACGATAGGGTGTTCAATCAAACGACGCAGCAAACGCATCTTGTTACTCAAGCGGGTAACGTCCTCTCGAACTCTTGCTGAGTTGTAGCGGTTCAGTTTACGGTGCGCGGTCTCTTTATCACAAAGCGTTAAGAGTCGTTCTTTAATCGTTGAATACTCACTACCTCGTGGCATGTGTGAAACTAGCGATAGGAACTTTTGCTCGGTATACCAAGATAGGTAGTTATCGATATTAGCGTAGTAGCGCTTGAGATTTTCTTCGTAAGGGATGCTTCGGCGTAGCTTCTTCAAGATATCTAAAGCCAATTCAATGACTTCATCTACTTCATCAGCCGTTACGTCGTCACTATCAGTTTTATTTAAGCTGCTGACTGCTTTATCTAACGCGATAACATATTGGTAGGCAAACAGACTCAAACTGACACGATACTGTGTTGTAGATAAGCGTCCACGTTTTGCCAAGCGACTGTGTACCAAAGGTAAAAGTGTTTTGTCACTATAGTAGGCACGTTTTTGAGTGATTGAGCTGTAGAAAAAGGCACTTTCAGAAAGCACTTCAGGAGTCAGTCCAAGTTCACCGGGAATGAATAGATAAACGTCCATGTCGAGCTTTTTGGTCTTAGCCATGGCATGGTTAATTTTAAGTGTTATCGCATCTTGTTTATCAACGGTGATCAACGATGTCTCCTAGAATGTAAAAATATGAATGAAACTAGCGAAAGCATATCAGAGATCACGTATAATCTCCGCCAAATTTAAAGTAGAGACAACCTTGATGATTAATATTGGTCAAATAAACAACTTAGAAGTAGTAAAACAAGCAGACTTCGGTGTATTCCTTGACGCGAGCGACTATGGAACCGTGTTGCTGCCGAAACGATTTACTCCTGAAGGTGTTGAAATTGGTCAAAAGCTAGATGTTTTCTTATACATAGATTCTGACAACCAGATCGCTGCAACGACTGAAAAACCAATAGCTCAAGTAGGCCAGTTTGGTTTGATGACGGTTGAAGGTGTTAACAGCACTGGTGCATTCATGAGCTGGGGCGTGAAAGGTAAAGACCTTCTTGTTCCTTTCAGCGAGCAACGTGGCCGTTTAAACGAAGGTCAGTCAATCTTAGTATATGTGTATATCGATAAAGCATCGAGCCGTATCGTTGGTACAACGAAGTTCAACAAATGGTTAGACAACACGCCTGCGACTTATAAGCAAAATGAGCAAGTCGATCTCATTATCGCTGAGCGCAGCCAGTTAGGTTACAAAGCGATCGTGAACGGTGAACACTGGGGTATGATTTTCCCATCTGACATCATCGGTAAGCTGTTCATTGGTAAAACACTAAAAGGCTACATTAAAAACGTTCGTGAAGAAGACGGTAAGATTGATTTGTCTCTTCAGAAGGTTGGTGTGGCTAAGATGGATGACCTAAGCACTAAGGTTCTTGACCTGCTTGAGAAGAAAGGCGGTTACCTGCCTTTGAATGATAAGTCTTCTCCTGAAGTTATTTTCTCTGCATTCAGAACCAGCAAAGGTACGTTCAAGAAGACAATTGGTGGTCTATACAAATCTGGCAAGATCACTATCGACAAAGAAGGTATCAGCTTAGTTAAGTAAGCGGTCCTTTCGGTCAAAAAAAAAGCCCAAACCTTCCTGTTTGGGCTTAGGGGAAAGGGCTCCGAAGAGCCTACGCTAATCGTTTTAATCTTTTGACTGTTAGATTGAAGTCTAGTTTAGATTCTCTAAAGTGCAATTTTTCTTTTTGGAAATAGTGACTTGAATTGATATTTATATAATTAGCTGTTGATTTACAAGCGCTCGCACACTGACTTATATGGCCGATAGAATAGAAAAAGCCCAAACAATTAACGTTGTTTGGGCTTTTTGTTTATTAAGGTGTATTCAGTGCGAACGCTTTTAGAAAAGGTTCTTATCGCGCACGAGTTCGCGTGGTAAACCGTTCTTCACTCGGTTGCCAACCCACTTACCAAGGCCGATGATTGCACCATTGTACTTCACTAGTACTTCACCTTTTCCTGACAAGTTTTCAGGGCGAACATCGCGGCCCATGAACCATTCACGAGCATCTTCAATACTAAGCTCTACAACATTAGCTTCATTACCTGTTGCGAGCGTTGTCGCTACTTGGTGCTGCCAGCGGTAACCTTTTTTATGGGTTTCAGCGATCTTGATTCCCATGCGAGAAAAACGGAACTCACCGATCATCGGCTCTAGCGCTTCTGGGAATAGCCAAACGTCTTTGTCGCGAATCCAAACCTGAGTATCGCTTGGCAATTCGATATCGAGAGTACTCATTAGTTGTTCAGCGACTTCTTGCTGAGTTTTCTTTGATGCTTTTTCAAATGGGAATTTACCCATACGTTTTTTAACTTCTGGTGGAGTAACAGACGCTAGTTTACGGATACGTGCAACAAAGAAACCTTCAGAGTCATAGACCTGTGGGAAGATGTGAAGAAAGCCTTCTTCTGTCGTGGTTGCTTTTGCGTTGTCGAATAGTGATTCCAGAGATTCGAATTCAACCGCATCACCAAAGGTTTCTTTTAGGTGATGACACACTTGTTGGTTCTCTTCGGTGCTAAGCGTACACGTTGAGTAAACCAAAACACCATTAGGTTTAAGAGCATGGAATGCACTTTCAATCAGATCTTTTTGCGTGTCGGCAATGTCGACCACTGATTGATACGTCCAGTTCTTCATCGCATCGGCATCTTTACGAATGGTGCCTTCGCCAGAGCAGGGTGCGTCTAGCAACACAGCATCAAACTGTTCTGGTAACCAACCACCAAAAACTCGACCGTCAAAGTTACTTAGAGCGGCATTACGAACGCCACAACGTTCGATGTTAGCGTGAAGGACTTTCACACGGCTTGCTGCATACTCATTGGCAACCAATACACCGCGATTATTCATTAGCGCAGCGATTTGCGTTGTTTTAGAGCCGGGTGCAGCCGCAGTGTCTAGCACCGCTTGGTAATCAGCTTCGCCTTGGAAAAGTGCCGAGGGTGGCATCATCGAGCTGGCTTCTTGGATGTAGAAAAGACCAGACATGTGTTCTGCCGTATTACCTAGTGGCGCTTCACTTTCGTCCGCTGTAATCCAAAAGCCCGTTTCACACCAAGGTACAGGTTCCAGTTCCCAGCCTTTCTCTTTTGCTCGTACTAGGAAGTCTTCAACACTGATTTTCAATGTGTTGAGTCGAATACTTTTACGAAGTGGTTTTTGGCATGATGCGACAAAAGAAGCCATATCTAGATGACTAGGCATGATTGCTTCGATGTGCGTTAGGAATTCTTCAGGAATATATACGTTAGCGTGCAAAAGAGTATCTCGATTTATTGCATTAATGCGTGGAGTTTAAAGCAAAATGAGGCCGCCCTAAACCATATTTACAGCAAACAACAAAAATGCAGCCTAATGGCTGCATTTTGATGAAGAATTAATCTTCCTGGAATGTCAGGGGATTCACTATGGGCGAGGAATCGCAGTTCTCCATGACTTCCACTCATCTTCGGCTTTAGGATAGAGGTAGAAAGACTGATCTTCGCTTGCCACTGGTTGAAGTTCATTCGCCGGTGGCGTTGAGAATGTAATACCACCTCGTAATAAACTGTCTACCGTTCCAGCTTTGATGTTTGCGCCTGACAGACCGATAGAGACATCGACGCCCGATACGTTCCAGAACACAGTGTTTGCGCGGATTAGGTAAGCATAGTCTGGCTCGATTTGAATTGTAGAGATGATACGGTCAGCAAACTCGCCTAGCTGAACATCGATAACACTGCCGATTTCTAGCTCACGGAATAGGATAGGTGTGCCTTCAGATACCGAGCCTCGCGTTTCGCTTTGTAGCTGGAATATCTTACCTTCAGGCTGCACTGGTCCTTTGCTGAGCTTAAATTTCGTGTTTCTTTCGCCTTTGCCAGGATCTACATTTATGTGCTTAGAGAGCAGCGCAGAGACGTTTTTGATGCCGTTAAGGCCAATCTCAGGTTCAGCTAACCAGAAGTGACTGTTCGCCACGGCAATCTTGTCGACGTACTCTGGTAAAATACGCGCAGTAATTTCAATACCGCCCTTGTTGAAGTTCGGAATCACCAAAGTAACCTCACCAACAGTGACACCTTGATATTTGATCGCCATGCCCTTGCTGACTTCTTGATCGCCGGAAGAGGTGATGGTAATCGCGCGGCCAAATTTTCGAGCGGATTTCGAATCTTTATAAAGCTTCCACACATCGTCGAGTTTGTTGTCGATTCCCGGCAGAGAGTCAAAAGCAATACCGCCTTGGATAAGGGTTTTAACCGGTGCAGCTTTAATACTTATACCCGATAGCGACGCATCAACTTCAACGCCTGAACGGTTCCAGAAAACGGTATGTTTATTGAGTAAGTGCGTGTAACGATTTTCGATCGTGACCTTAATTCTTACGCCACCGTCTGCAAGCTGAAAATCAGAAATACTACCCACTTGTAGGTTGCGGTAGAGTAGTGGGCTGCCTTTAGAAATTGATGGCAGTTCACTCGCAAACAACGAAAGCGTCTTTGAACCAGACTGATTAAACTTGGCGATTTCTGCTAACGATTTACTTTGGAAAAGCTGGTAATTCGTTCTAGCCTCAGATTTTCCTTCACTCACAAAGCTAATTGAGCCAGTAAGAAGCTGCTTCGCCGGTGGGACCGTAACACTCAAGCCTGACTCGGTTAGCTCTGCCGTCGCACTGCCTGTCACAAAGAAACGGTTGTGGCTTTTGATAAGGTGCGCGTATTCATTATCGATAAGTGCATCCATGAACACTTCGTGCTTATCAGAGCCCGTCCCAACACCATCAACCAATCCCACATGGATGATAGAGCCAACAGCAATACCTTTGTAAAGAAGCTGTGTACCGACATCCAGCCCGAATGAATTGTTTGAGGTTAAGCGAATCGCGACCGACTTTTCTTGTTCCTGACTGAACTCGTTTTTACGGATCGCAGTAAATCGACGTGCTTTTTCACCTTCACCCGGTACCAAGGTTAAAAAGTTACCTGTCACTAAGTTGGCAATATTTTTCATGCCTGTAAGCGATAGTTCTGCTTCTTCTAGAACGAATTTACTGCCGCTATTCAAAAAGTCACTGAATGCAGGCTGGATAGCGGCAGATGCAACGACGTTTTCGCGCCCTTCACTTAAGGATAAGTCAGTGATTTGACCGATTTCGATTCCTCGATACATGATCGGAGCACCCGTTGCACTGATCTTATTATCATCGGGAACGGCGATCTTGATAGAGATACCACGACCCGCTGTTTTCAAATCTGGGTAGAGCTTGAACTTGGTATTCATCTCAACCGGTTGGCCTTCTCCCGGAGAGTCGACCGCAATTGAACCGCCAAGCAATGCACTTAGGCTTTCTAAGCGAACATCAACACCAGAAAAACCAATACTTGCACCCAAACCACTGACATTCCAAAAGCGGCTTTGGTCGGTGATGATATGGCTGTATTCGTCTTTAATCGACGCTTGAATCGTAACGGATTTAGCGTTGTCGTTTAGTTGGTAGTTGTAAACTTCACCAATTGGAATTTTGCGGTAAACGATTTGAGAACCAACAGACACACCGCCTAGATCTTTGGTCGTCAGTGAAATATTCAAACCTTCAGAAGCCAGTAAGTCGGAAGGGGATGATTCTAAGGCTTGGAAAACGGTTTCTGGGTCTTCTTTGGTTTCGCTCGGGTGTATAGCAATATAGTTACCTGAAACAAGAGCGTCTAACCCTGAGATACCCGACAAACTTGCCGTTGGCTTCACAAGCCAAAAACGAGTGCCTTTTGAGAGAAGCTTCTTAGCTTCTGGGTAGATGTCAGCATCAACGTAGATGCTCGATAAATCTTTGGACAAGGTGATGTCACGCACCATACCCACCTCTAAGCCTTGGTAACGAATCGTTGTTCGACCTGCGACTAAACCTGCGGCATCTGAGAAGTATATCTGCACACGTTGCCCGGCATCGTGTATCGATTTCATGACCAACCAACCGGCTAATGCAACGGTTAATATCGGTAGAATCCACAAAGGTGAGATGCCTTTGTTTTTCCTTACTTCTGGTGAATATGACGTTTGTGATTGGTTATCGTTGTTCATTCACTGACTCATCTTTAGAGGTGTAGTTATCCCAAATTAGCCTAGGATCTAAGCTTTCCGCTGCCAGCATCGTGAGAACAACTACGACGCCAAAAGCGACTGCACCATAACCTGGTGTAAAGTTTAAAATCTGTCCACGGTCGACCAAGGTCATCATGATCGAAATAACGAACAGGTCCATCACCGACCATTTCCCCACCCATTTCACAATGAAATAGATGGTCATGCGTTGTCTGTGGTAAACGGCGCGCTTCATCTTGATACAGATTAAGATGTACGCGAGGCCGAGTATTTTCGCGACGGGCACGACGATACTGGCAATAAAAATGATCGCTGCAATGCCGTACATATCGCTATTTATCAGCGACGCGACACCAGAAATTATGGTGTCTTCTAGCCTTTGTCCGTTTGTTATAAGGATAGAAATCGGAATAACGTTGGCTGGCACAATAGCCACTGATGCGGCAAACAGCAGAGCCCATGTCTTCTGTATAGAGTAGGGCTTGCGGTGGTATAAGTCATGGTGACAACGCACGCAAGTATGTCCATCCGGTTGAGATAGGTGGCAGTTGTGACAGTGTATGTTCTTACTTTCAGCAAAAGAGTAGTCAGATTCTTTTGCCCAAGCTTCCCAGTAGCGACGCACACTGATACGGCTTACCAATAATACGCTGAAAAGTTGCAGAAGAATCAAGCCAACCAATCCTGGGCCTACAAAAATATCTGAGTAATCTTGCAGTTTGAAACATGAGACCGCCAAACTTACCAGAAACACATCCAACATCATCCAATGTTTGAGGGTCTGAATAATGGCTAATGCATAGCGAAAGGGTGTGAAGATCTTAAAACGCAGTGATACATGGGTGATGAGCACCGAGCTACATACAAGCAACGGAGCGATCGAACTGCAGAACAGAATCAGCAAACCAAGCAAAGGGAAACCTTCGCCCATTAAGGTAAAGACGCCGGATGGTAAAGTCGCGGGTATCATGACACCAATCAAGCGAATACTGATGAATTCGAAAAAGTGCGATGGGATAAATAGCAATAAACAAGTGACAGCGATTGCTAGGTTTCCAGACAGGCTAGGGGTGCCGCCTCTATAAAGCTGAGTGCCACACCTTGGGCAGTAAGCGGATTTCCCTAAAGGGATGTCCATTTTATCAACGGGGAGTTCGCAGCCCTGACAAAGGCGCACTGAGCTACTATCGCATTGATGCTGAGTTGATAAAGGGTTGGTGGGGAATGGGGAGGTCACGCGACCTCCCAAGTTGAAACGTCAGTTAGGCTCGATGCCCGACTTAAATGCTTAGGACTACAAACATCAGGCGTGCGATTGCACACTGCCGTAGAGTGTTTGATAAAGTCCTTGTTGTTCAACCAATTCACCATGTGTTCCCGTTTGTGTGACTTGCCCATCTTCTAAAACATAGATTAGATCGGCCTGTTTCACCGCTGATAATCGATGAGCCACTATCAAAGTTGTGCGATCTTTCAAAAACTCGCTCAACGCTTTATGCAGTGCTGACTCTGTTGCTGTATCGAGTGCAGATGTCGCTTCATCAAGAATAACAAACTTAGGATTGCTCAGCACCATACGAGCTATTGCTAAGCGTTGTCGTTGACCGCCAGACAGTCGGACGCCATTCCTACCAATCTGTGTATCTAAGCCATTGCTGAGTTGCTTGATGACATCTTGCATTTGAGAGACTTCAAGCGCACGCCACAACGACATTTCATCGTATTCAGCACCAAGGGTCAGATTATGCCTCAATGTATCGTTAAAGAGTATAGGTTGTTGTAAAACAACGGCAATTTGATTACGTATTACATCAAAGCTGATGTCGTCGGTTGTTTCACCGTTATAGCGAATGCAACCTGAGTCCGCTTGGTAAACCCCAATTAGCAACTGGATTAAGGTAGATTTACCACCACCACTCGCACCCACCAAAGCGACTTTCTTACCTGCAGGGATGTGTAGTGATAGCCTATTTAAAACAGTGTTTTCTAATGTGTAAGAGAATGTAACGTCTTCGATGTCGACTGTCACTTCTTGATCTTCATAAAACGGGTTTACTTTGCTAATCGGGCGCTTCTCTTCTTCTAATTGAAGTAGATCGTTGATGCGTTGCAGTGCCGCTTTTGCACTATACCAAGAGAATTGAATCCCTAGCAGCTCTTGAACCGGGCCCAACATGAACCATAAGTAACCAAATACCGCAAAAATCTGACCAATGGTTAAGTCACTGAATAGAACCATTAGCATAGCGACAGCGCGGAAAAGCTCGAAACCCAACAAGAAGAGGAGAAACGAAACGCGGCCAGCAGCTTCAGATTGCCAAGCGTATTTGTCGGCATCGATTCTTACTTGGTTTGCTTGAATCTTAAGCTCATCGAGAAAAATGCGTTCTTTATTCGCTGCACGCAGTTGGTAAATACCATCTAAGGTTTCCACCAAGCGATTCTGAAAACGTTCGAAAGATTGGTTCTCGTACTTTTTAAGGTGCTTAACCTTGCTGCCTAGTTTACGAGAGAAATAAATAACAACAGGATTGACCAGTAGAATGAACAACCCTAAACGCCACTCTAACCATAACAACACGATCGCGGTACCGAACACAGTTAAGAAGCTGATGAGGAACTTAGAGAGCGTTGAGCCAATGAACTTATCGATTGTCTCTATGTCTGTTATTAGGTGAGCATTAATGCCGCCGCTGCCTTTGGTCTCGTATTGTCGAATACTAATACGGCCAAGTTTATCTATCATCTTGCTACGCATTTGATAGGTAATTGTTTTGGAGACGAGCGTGAATTGACGCCCTTGTAGAATGTTCAACGCTTGGCTAACGGTACGCATGATAATGACTAACAGTAAAGTCAGTGCAATATAGCCAGTGGGTGTCTGCAACGATGTTGGAAGTAGGTGGTTCATCATATCTAAGCCAGAAGCTGGCTTATCAAGTAATACTTCATCAACCATTAATGGCATGAGCAACGGGATAGGGACACTGATGAGAGTTGCAAGTATGGCAATAATGTTAGCAAACAGTAATTTGGACTTGTGTTTTTTTACTTGAGTTATTAACCAAGAACGGCTAATAGTGTCTTCTGAATCGTTCATTGTAATGAGAATAAGTCCTATTTAGTTTGATGGTCGCATTCTACTGCGTTCTCTTGATAATGGAAGTCTCAATTTAATTGGAAGTTAATATGAAAATAGAACATTACCAACGCTTAACCAAACAAGCCGTTGCATTAATTGAATCAGAAATCGATCTAACTGCTAATCTTGCTAATATCAGTTCATTATTATTCATGGAATTGGATGACTTGAATTGGGCGGGTTTCTATTTAATGAAGCAAGATCAAGCTAAGGAAAAAGACGAACTTGTACTGGGTCCCTTTCAAGGTCAACCTGCTTGTGTGCGAATTCCGGTAGGGCGTGGTGTGTGTGGAACTGCGGTTGCGACGAATACAGTTCAGCGCATTCATGATGTTCATGAGTTCGAAGGTCATATCGCTTGTGACGCTGCAAGTAACTCTGAAATCGTAATTCCGTTCTCTATTGGTGGAAAAATAGCGGGTGTTCTTGATATCGATAGCCCAAATGTTGGCCGTTTTTCTCAAATTGACGAGGACGGATTGACATTTTTCATGGCAGAAGTGGAAAAGCTGCTTAATTCGCACGCGAACAAGGCATAAATTATTCTCTTACTGTGGTTTTTCCCAAGCATCTCTCTATAATACGTAAAAATATTTTCTTAATGCTCGCGGAAAACCGCAAAAACCAGGAACCCACATGGAAAACACTGAAAAGTTAAAAAACAGCAAAGAAGTTATCGCATATATTGCTGAATGTTTCCCTAAATGCTTTACTCTAGAAGGTGAAGCGAAGCCACTTAAAATTGGTATTTTTCAAGATCTTGCTGAACGTCTAAATGAAGACGAAAAAGTAAGTAAGACTCAGCTTCGTGCAGCGTTAAGACAGTACACATCATCATGGCGTTACCTGCACGGCGTAAAAGCTGGCGCAGAACGTGTTGACCTAGACGGCAACGCGTGTGGCACACTAGAAGAAGAGCACGTTGAACACGCTAAAGCTACACTTGCTGAAAGCAAAGCGAAAGTTCAGGCTCGTCGTAAAGAACAAGCACAAAAAGCTCGTGAAGAAGGCAAAGCGAAACCTAAGGCGAAGAAAGCTCAACAGCCTCGTCGTCAAGCGCCTAAAGCACCAAAAGTAGAAAAGCCTGTAGAAACACGCGCTTTGAACGCTGACGAATTCATCGCTGGCAAAGAAGTAAATGTGAACATGGGTAAAGGAAACATGGCTGCGACCATTGTTGAAATCAATAAGGAAGATGTGCGTGTTCAGTTAGCAAACGGCCTACAAATGGTTGTTAAAGCGGAGCACTTGCGCGCTTAAAGGAGATACTCCTACGCATGAAATGCCGTTCAAAATTGACACTGATTGCTGCTAGCTTTTGTCTAGCAGCTTCAGCTCAGGCTCTTGAAGCCAAATTAGATCAGGACGATTTACCTTTACTCGTTCCTGAGGCCCAACACGAAACTGCTAGTAAACGTGTTACTTCTCGATTTACTCGTTCTCACTATAAACACTTCAATCTCAACGATGATTTCTCTCAAGCTATCTTTAATCGTTATTTAGAGATGCTGGATTATAATCGTAATATCTTCACTCAAGCTGATATTGACTCTTTCTCCTCATCATCTGTTCAAATTGATGATCAGCTGAAAGCGGGTAATAACCAGATTGCTTTCGATGTTTATAATCTTTCTATGCAGAAGCGTTTTGAACGTTTTCAGTATGCGCTGTCTTTGCTAGACACTGAGATTAAGTTTGATACCGATGAAAGTATTGAGCTCAATCGCAATGAAGCGGAATGGCCGAAAGATATCGCCGAAGTGAATGAGCTTTGGAGGAAGCGTGTTAAATACGATGCGTTGAATCTAAAACTTACTGGTAAAGAATGGCCAGAGATTCAAGAAGTTTTGGAAAAGCGTTACAACAATGCGATGAAGCGTATCACGCAATCGCATAATGAAGATGCTTTCCAGATCTACATGAACGCATTTGCGCGTGAAGTTGATCCTCACACCAGCTACCTCTCTCCAAGAAATGCAGAGCAATTCCAATCAGAGATGAATCTATCTCTAGAAGGTATTGGTGCTGTACTTCAGATGACTGACGACTACACCGTTATTCGATCTCTCGTTGCTGGTGGCCCTGCGTCAAACAGCAAACAATTGAGCGACGGCGATCGTATTGTTGGTGTCGGTCAAGATGGCGAAGAGATTGTTGATGTTATCGGCTGGCGTTTAGACGATGTAGTGCAATTAATCAAAGGACCGAAAGGGACCAAAGTTAAGCTACAGATCCTGCCAGATGGTAAAGATGCAAAAAGTCACGTTGTCACAATTGTACGCGATAAGATTCGTTTAGAAGACCGCGCTGTTAAGTCAGAAGTTATCGAGAAAGATGGCAAGAAGATTGGTGTACTCGAAGTACCAAGCTTCTATGTTGGTCTTTCTAAAGATACAGACAAACTGATCACTGAGCTTAAAGGGCAAGGTGTTGAAGGCATTATTGTTGATCTGAGAAACAACGGTGGTGGTGCACTCACTGAAGCAACTGAACTCTCTGGTTTGTTTATCAAAGAGGGACCCGTTGTTCAGGTGCGTGATAGTTACGGTCGTGTCAAAGTGAACAGTGATACTGATGGCGAAATTAGTTACCAAGGTCCACTAACGGTATTGGTCAATCGCTACAGTGCTTCAGCCTCTGAGATCTTTGCGGCAGCGATGCAAGATTACGGTCGTGCAATCATTCTAGGTGAAAACTCTTTCGGTAAAGGAACGGTGCAACAACATCGCTCTTTGAATCATATCTATGATTTGTTCGATAAAGAGTTAGGCTACGTTCAATACACAATCCAAAAATTCTACCGAATCAATGGTGGTAGTACGCAAAACAAGGGTGTAGTACCTGATATTGCTTACCCAACGCCAATTGATCCTGCAGATACTGGTGAAAGTGTTGAAGACAACGCTCTTCCTTGGGACAGCATCGACAAAGCGAAGTACTCAGTGTTACAGCGTAACGATGAGCAGATCGCAGCGTTGACGGCTAAACACGAAGCTCGTATCGCAACAGACATGGAATTTGGCTTTATCGCGCAAGATATTGAAAAATATAAGGCAGATAAAGACGATAACGACCTTTCTTTGAATGAAAAGGTACGTCAGCAAGAGAGCGATGATGCGGATGCGCTTCGTCTAGATCGTATCAATCAACGTCAAAAAGCCGCTAAGTTAGAGGCATTTAAAACGTTGGATGATATTCCAAAAGACTACGAAGCCCCGGATGCTTATCTTGATGAATCAGTTGCTATCATGCTGGATATGATCAAGAAATAAACAAAATACCTGTTATAAGGTGATTGTTTAAAGACGTACTATTTGAAAAGCGAGCTTAGGCTCGCTTTTTTTGTACCTGTGTTCTTGCCTCGAATAATGTCATGTTAACGGCATGCTTCCTCGCTTTTTAACTTGCTGCAGAACCACTGTTATTTGATTTTCGGCTGTGAAGTACACTGTAAAAATAACTAAACTTAAGTATTATTTTTCGAGTGATAATGACATTTAAGTTACTTCGCACTTAAAATTTAGTGACTTAGATCATATTTTTTCGCTTTCTATTCATTACGTGCCTAAACTTAAAGAAAACGAGGGGACGCTTATGAAATGGATTCTACTATTTTTATCTTGTTTAAGTTTTGTGGCTTTTGGGAGCGAGGTCGCTTCGAGTAACCAACAATCAAAAAGTGATAGTAATCTATCTCATTTTGACCTTCCTTTGCTGCTTGGTGATTGGTATTTGATGAATCCTGATCCTGAGCAAGGCACTGAAAACTTTAGAGCGATCAAGCTCACTCTTGATTCAAACTACTCATTCACTATCGATATCCAAAAGAAAGACTACAGTGTCGATCATTGGGAAGGTTTGTATAACGCCAATGAAGACACGATTATTTTGGGTTTGAATACCTCAGAACCTCAGGTTTACGCGTACAGCAGTAATCACAACATGCTGAATCTTAACGGTGTTATGTTCACTAAGGCCTTGCCAAATGCATTGGCGGGAATCTGGTCAAGTGCCCAACTGTCTGGAAGCGATCTACGTGCGAGTAACATTCAAAAAATGGATTTAGTCCTTCAGCCGGACTTTATATTCATGTTCCGAGTATCAGATGAAGAAGGTGGTGAAGTCATTCGTCGCGGGGTGTATTACACAGAAGGCGATCAACTAGTGTTACTTTATGAGAACGGTGAACACGGCACTCGATATACACTGAACAGCGATGTGTTAACGCTGCAAGGTGAAGAGGGAGATATGTTTGCGGTACTCAATCGCATTCGATAATCGTGAGTTTTAGCAGTAACGGCGTACTCGTTGATAATATTGTGCACAGTTCATTTCTTAGGCGTTCCTGTCTGATTTGATTGATAAAATAGCAAAACATGGAGGCATTTTCTTACAATGCCTCCTTTTTTTAATATTCCCCTTGTTTTATTGGCGCTCAACCTTTAGATATATACAGTTAAAAAATAATTACGTATAACGATCAAAAGGAACCCGTCATGGCACATACACCTCAAGCCAAGTATCGTAAAGATTATCAATCACCATCTCACACGATTTCTGAAATCGATCTTACTTTCGATTTGTACGACTCAGCATCCATTGTTACGGCTGTTTCTAGTGTTAAGCAGGAGAAAGACAGCACGACATTAGTACTTGATGGTGAAGGCTTGAAGTTGGTTTCTGTTTTGGTTGAAGGTAAGGATTGGACGCAGTACGAACAGTCTGAAACTCTACTTACTTTGAATGATCTTCCGAAAGATTTTACATTAACGATCGTTACGGAAGTTGACCCTGAAGGGAACAGTGCACTTGAAGGTTTGTACAAGTCGGGTGGTGCGTTCTGTACTCAATGTGAAGCTGAAGGTTTCCGCCGCATTACTTACTACATGGATCGCCCAGATGTGCTGGCGAAATTCACGACAACGGTCATCGCAGACAAAGCTGAAAACCCATTCTTATTAAGTAATGGTAACCGTGTCGACGAAGGCGAAGCTGAAAACGGCCGTCACTGGGTGAAATGGCAAGACCCACATCCAAAACCAGCGTACCTGTTTGCTTTAGTCGCGGGTGACTTCGATGTACTTCGTGACGCATATACAACGCAGTCAGGTCGTAATGTCGATCTAGAAATCTTTGTCGACAAAGGCAACCTAGACCGCGCAAATCACGCGATGGTTTCTTTGATTAACTCAATGAAGTGGGACGAAGAGCGTTTCAATCTTGAGTATGACTTAGACATCTACATGATCGTAGCCGTTGATTTCTTCAACATGGGTGCGATGGAAAACAAAGGCCTGAACGTATTCAACTCTAAGTTCGTTTTAGCGAACGACCAAACAGCAACAGATACTGACTACCTAGGTATCGAAGCAGTAATCGGTCACGAATATTTCCATAACTGGACAGGTAACCGAGTCACTTGTCGTGACTGGTTCCAATTAAGCTTGAAAGAAGGCTTAACGGTTTTTCGTGATCAAGAGTTTTCATCTGATCTTGGTTCTCGCGCAGTAAACCGTATCAACAATGTTCGTATTATTCGTGGGCCACAATTCGCTGAAGATGCGAGCCCAATGTCTCACCCAATTCGCCCTGAAAAAGTGATAGAAATGAATAACTTCTACACATTAACGGTGTACGAAAAGGGCAGTGAAGTGATCCGAATGATCCACACATTGTTGGGTGAGGAAGGTTTCCAAAAAGGCATGAAGCTGTACTTTGAACGTCACGATGGCACGGCGGCAACATGTGAAGACTTCGTAGCGGCAATGGAAGATGCATCGGGTGTTGATCTGTCTCAGTTCCGTTTATGGTACAGCCAGTCTGGTACGCCGACGCTTTCTGTTGAAAGCCACTACGATGCAGAGAAAAAAGAGTACACGTTAACGACTCGCCAAGTAACAGCGCCAACTCATGAGCAAACCGAAAAGCAGGCTCTGCATATTCCACTAGATATCGAGCTATACACAGCTGCGGGTGAAGTTGTTGAGTTACAATGTAACGGTAAGCCAGTTCATAATGTATTAGATGTGAAAGAAGCAGAGCAAACGTTCGTGTTTGAAAACGTTTCTGAGCAACCGATCCCATCATTACTTCGTGAATTTTCTGCGCCAGTGAAATTGGAATATGACTACTCAGATGAAGAACTGATCTTCTTGATGGTGAATGCTCGCAATGAATTCTCTCGTTGGGATGCGGGTCAAATGCTATTAGCGAAGTACATCCGCAGTAACGTGGAGAAAGTTCAGCAGGGTCAAGCGTTTGAGCTTTCTGATTCTGTTGTTGATGCATTCCGTGGCGTACTGCTGAGTGATTCACTAGAGCCTGCGTTTATTGCAGAAATGCTTTCTCTACCAAGCCACAATGAAGTATCGGGTTGGTACGAGCGCGTTGATATTGATGCGGTCGCATCGGTTCTTAACTCGATGAAAGTTACATTAGCTGCAGAACTTGAAGACGAGTTAGCGGCGGTTTATCACAGCCACGCACTAACAGAATACACGATCGATCACGATTCGATTGGTAAGCGTACTCTACGTAAAGTTTGCTTAAGTTACTTAGCTCATACTGGGCAGGGTAATGACTTGGTTGTTGCGATGTATCAACAAGCGAATAACATGACAGATACGATGGCAGCAATGGGCGCGGCAAACAGTGCACAACTACCATGTCGTGAAACCTTGATGGTGGATTACAGTGACAAGTGGAAACACGATGGTCTTGTTATGGATAAGTGGTTTGCATTGCAAGGTACAAACCCAAGTTCAAACGCACTTGAAGTGATCAAAGCGTCGATGTCGCACCAGGCGTTCAGTTTGAAGAACCCGAACCGTACCCGTAACTTGGTCGGTTCATTCTTAAACATGAACCCGGTTCAATTCCACGACAAGTCTGGTCAAGGCTATGCATTTGCAGGCGAGATCTTACGTGAACTGAACAGCAGCAACCCGCAAGTGGCTTCACGTCTGATTGATCCACTTCTTAAATTCCGTAAGTACGACGATGAACGCCAAGCTCTGATCAAAAAAGAACTAGAGACGTTAAAGAACATGGACAACCTAGCAAAAGACTTGTTTGAGAAAGTGACGAAAGCACTAGAGGCTTAAGTCAGCGCGCATTCAGGTAACTGTTTGCTACAACGAAAGGTCATCAGTGGTAGAGAATATCTGCCACTGATTTTTTGTTTCTGGTTCATCGAATTTTCGATAAGCTAGAGCAGCTTCAAGTTCAGTTTCACCGTCAGACATCTAAAAGTGCCAAAAAATACTGGCACTGTATATTTATACAGGTATCGTATGAATCGCTATATTTTCCAACTTAACATCTCATATCAGCAGTTTTTGGCCAGCTATTCTGGTACGGCAAGTAAAGTTCAAGTGATAACAACAACAGGTTTACGCTTACAGTTACCTGCAACTCGATTCAAACCATTTCTTACACAAATAGGGGTTAGAGGGCAGTTTAGGTTGACAACTGACCAAAAAAATAAGTTTATTAAGTTAGAAGCTCTGTAAACCTTGGCATGCCTAGTGAGTTAAAAGGAATCTTAATCACATAATCAAACATTTCACCTCTTACCACCTCCAAAACAATTAACTATTTCTCAATAATGCTTTTACAATAAATGAATGCATTACCTTTGCTTAACTCGTTAGTAGAAAAGCGCTCAACGGCACGTTTCAAACACCAGATTAAGTGATCCCCCTAATAATAAAATATAATTCTAATTGTGGAGTGTGACTATGACCGCACGTGAAACTGTGGTTCCAGTTTTACTTGAAAAAGTTTACAAGCTGATTCAAGACAAACTTGACCTTGCTCATCGACCTCTCGTAACTCAACTTGCTCAACACTTGTTTAGTAACGTTTCTCACGACGATCTAACTCAGAGAAACGAATCCGATTTATATGGTGCTGTAGTTAGCTTATGGCATCACATCAATGAAAAGAAAGCCGACGAAATCTCTGTACGCGTATTCAACCCGACGGTAAGTCGTCAAGGTTGGCAGTCTACTCATACTATCGTTGAGATAGTCGTTCCAGACAGTCCATTCCTTGTTGATTCCGTAAAAATGGCATTGACTCGCCTAGACCGTTCTTCTCACCTTATGCTTCATAACCCAACACAAATCTCTCGCTCAGATAAGGGCAGTGTTGTCGGTGTAAGCAATAACGAAGGTGCATTCCAATCGCTTTTCCATATCGAAGTTGACCGTCTGAGTAGTAAAGCTGAAATGACAGCACTTAAAACGGAGTTGCTGGATATCTTTACCGACACTAGCTTAGTCGTGAACGATTGGTTGAAGATGGTTGAAAGACTTGAAGAAGTGACCAATCAAGTTGAACAGCAAAAAGAGAGCATTCCAGTAGACGGCCAGCGCTTTGATGAAACGTTGGCGTTTCTTCGTTGGTTAGGCCAACACAACTTTACATTCATGGGTTATAAGGAATATGACCTAGTTTCAGTTAACGGCGACACTGAACTGCAACCGACCAAGGAGCAAGGTCTTGGTTTGTTTGCGAACTCAGATCGTGTACGTAACGTTAAGCTATCTGAGTTTTCTGATTCGGCACGTCTTGAAGCGAAAAAGCCTTATGTGCTTATCGTAACCAAGGGCAACACGGCTTCACGCATTCACCGCCCAGCTTACAACGATTACATTGGTATTAAGAAGTTCGATAAGAACGGTAAGGTCATTGGTGAGCACCGCTTTACTGGTCTTTACACATCTGCCGTTTATAACCAAACCGTTGAAACGATTCCTCTTGTTCGCGAGAAAGTAGAACGTATTTTGGATGCGAGTGGTTACCGTGAAGGTTCATACTCTTACAAAGCGCTGCACAACATTCTTGAAAACTACCCACGTGATGAACTGCTGCAAGCTCGAGAAGAAGAGCTACTAGAAGTCGGTACGGGCGTAGTACAAATGCAAGATCGCGATCTCCTGCGTTTGTTTGTTCGCAAAGACCCGTTTGGTCGTTTCTTTAGCTGCATGGTTTACGTAACAAAAGATCGTTACAACACTGAGCTTCGTCGCCAAACACAGCGCATCTTGAAACAGTACTTTGGTTGTGAAGAAGAGGTTGAATTTACAACGTACTTCTCTGAAAGCCCGCTAGCAAGAACGCACTATATTGTTCGTGTTGATAACAACAACATGGATGTGGACGTGAAAACAATTGAGCAAAATTTAATGGAAGTATCGTCTACGTGGGATGACCGTCTGTCTGAATCTATCATTGCAAACTTCGGTGAAAGCAAAGGTCTTCCATTGTCGAAAGAGTACATGCGTGCATTCCCACGTTCGTACAAAGAAGACATGATGCCAGGTTCTGCTGTTGCCGACATTGAACGTTTAGAAGCGCTAAGTGAAGACAACAAACTGGGTATGCTTTTCTACCGTCCTCAAGAAGAAGCGGCAGATTCAAAAGCCGTTCGTTTGAAGTTGTTCTACCACAGCGATGAGCCAATTCACCTTTCTGATGTTATGCCAATGCTTGAAAACTTTGGCCTACGCGTTATCGGTGAATCTCCATATGAAGTGCGTAAAACCAACGGTGTGACCTATTGGATCCTTGATTTCTCTATGCTGCACAAGAGCGATAAGACCATTGATCTTCGTGAAGCTCGCGATCTTTTCCAACAAGCCTTTGCGGCAATCTGGGCGGGTGAGTTAGACAGCGATGGTTTCAACCGCTTAGTACTTGGCGCTGGTCTTTCTGGCCGTGAAATCTCAATCTTACGTGCTTATGCTCGTTACATGCGTCAAGTTGGTTTCCCATTCAGCCAACAATACATTGAAGACACATTGTCTCATTACCCAGAATTAGCGAAAGGGCTAGTGAGCCTATTCGGCAAGCGTTTTGACCCGAAACTGAAGGGCAGCGTAAAAGGCCAACAAGATCTTATTAAGAAGATCACTGAACAGTTGGATCATGTAGAAAGCTTGGATGATGATCGTATCATTCGTCGCTACATGGAAATGATCACTGCAACGCTTCGTACTAACTACTACCAAGTAGACGAGAATAAGCAGTCTAAACCTTGGTTGGCTCTGAAAATGAGACCAAGCGAGATTCCAGATATCCCTGCGCCGGTTCCTGCGTTTGAGATCTTCGTTTACGCACCAGACATTGAAGGTGTGCATTTACGTGGCGGTAAAGTAGCACGCGGTGGTTTACGTTGGTCAGACCGTCAAGAGGACTTCCGTACTGAGATTCTAGGCCTAGTTAAAGCGCAACAAGTTAAGAACACGGTTATCGTACCGGTTGGTGCTAAAGGTGGTTTCGTTTGTAAGCGTCAACACATGATGTCTGGCCGAGACGAGATCTTTGCTGAAGGTCAACGTTGTTACAAGCGCTTCATCCGTGCATTGCTAGACGTTTCAGACAACATCATTGAAGGTGAGGTTATCCCACCTAAGAGCGTTGTTCGTCACGATGAAGATGACCCATACTTGGTTGTTGCAGCCGATAAAGGCACCGCGACATTCTCAGATCTAGCGAACTCAGTAGCTGAAGAGTACAACTTCTGGCTAGGTGATGCGTTTGCATCGGGTGGCTCTAACGGTTACGACCACAAAGCCATGGGTATCACGGCGAAAGGTGGCTGGGAATCGGTTAAACGTCACTTTCGCGAAATGGGTATTAACTGTCAAAGCACAGACTTCACTGCCATTGGTGTGGGTGATATGGCGGGTGACGTATTTGGTAACGGTATGCTGCTATCTAAGCACATTCGCTTGCAAGCTGCGTTTAACCACATGCACATCTTCATTGACCCGAATCCAGAATCAGCATCAAGCTGGGTAGAGCGTGACCGTCTGTTTAATCTGCCTCGTTCAAGTTGGGAAGATTACAATAAAGACCTGATTTCTCAAGGTGGTGGCATCTTCTCTCGCCGAGCGAAGTCTATCTCTTTGACACCTGAAATTCAGAAAATGCTGGGTACCAAGAAAGCATCAATGGCACCAAACGACTTGATCAAAGCGATCTTGTCTATGAAAGTTGATCTACTTTGGAACGGCGGTATTGGTACTTACGTTAAGTCTTCTAGTGAGACTCATACCGATGTGGGTGACCGTGCAAATGACGTGCTACGTATCGATGGCCGTGACCTGAAAGCTAAGGTTGTTGGTGAAGGCGGTAACTTGGGTATGACTCAATTGGGTCGTATTGAATACGCTCTAACGGGCGGTCGAGTTAATACTGACTTTGTCGATAACGTTGGTGGTGTAGATTGCTCGGATAACGAAGTTAACATTAAGATCTTCTTGAATGGCTTGGTGTCTAATGGTGATCTTACCGTTAAGCAACGTAACCAAGTTCTTGAATCTATGGAAGATGAAGTAGGTGAAATCGTACTAGACGACGCTTACTGCCAAGCTGAGTCTATCTCTGTTACTGAGCATCAAGGTGTAGGCTTAGTGAAAGAGCAAATCCGCTTTATCCACACAATGGAAAAAGCCGGGTACTTAGACCGTGGTTTGGAATACATCCCAGATGACGAAACGCTGCTAGAACGTGAGAAGCAGGGCCAAGCACTAACAAGACCAGAGCTATCAGTATTGATCGCTTACGGTAAAATGGTTCTAAAAGAAGATCTTGTGAGTGATGACATTGCGAATGATGAGTTCCATGCTCAACAACTGATGCAATACTTCCCAACAGAGTTACGCCGTAACTACTCTCAGCACATGGATAACCATCCACTTCGTGCAGAGATCATTGCGACTGCGCTTGCTAACCAAATGGTTAACGAGATGGGCTGTAACTTCGTGACTCGCTTGCAAGAAGAGACGGGCGCGAACATTGTTGATATTGCGAATGCTTACGCGGCATCACGTGAAATCTACGGCCTGGGTGAGGTATTGAAGAGCATCCGTGAACTGGACAACATCTCAAGTTCTGAAGCTCAATACGAATTGCTTTACCATGTACGTCGTACGCTTCGTCGTCTAGCACGCTGGTTGCTAAGAAACCGTACCGGTAAACAGTCAGTGAATGCATTGATTGAGCTTTACCAAGGTGATGTCGTCGCAATTACTGAGAAGCTGGATGAAAACCTAGTGGCTTCAGAAGTAGAAGAGCATCAAGCAATGGCTCAAGTATGGATTGACCAAGGTGTAAACGCTGAGCTGGCTAATTCAGTGGCTCGTTTGTCTAGCCTGTACTCAGCACTGGATATATCTACAGTGGCTCGTGAAACAGGTAAAACAGTACAGCAAGCGTCTAAGCTTTACTTCAACCTAGGCGACCGTTTGTCACTGCACTGGTTCTTGAAGCAAATCAATGGCCAAGCTATAGACAACAACTGGCAAGCACTGGCGCGTGCAGCATTCAGAGAAGATCTGGATTGGCAGCAACGCCAGTTAACTGGTCAAGTACTTAACTGTGGTTGTGCTTCAGATATCGATGTGATTAAAGCGCTTGATGACTGGATGGAAAGTAACTCTGTTTCTCTACATCGTTGGGAAAGCATCCTAAACGAATTCAAAGTAGGTTCTGTTCATGAGTTTGCTAAGTTCTCAGTAGCACTGCGTGAATTGATGCTGTTGAATCTAAACTGCATGTCAAAAGACTAGTTACTAGATAAGACGAAAAAGTATAAGGGCAGGCCAAAAGGTCTGCCTTTTTCGTTTCGGTAAAGTGGAAACAATAGGCCTAACGACTTTTGAAGAACAAACTTCGACGCAAACGTTGTTTGTTGTTAAGTGACCTGATGGCTGTACTAAGGTTGAGATTAGAAATGGCTTAATAACTTGAAGAAACGATAACGTTTGCTTAATAATGAACCTCATTCGTTAGCAAACTTGATTATCTTACCCTTACAGACAGTAATAGATTGAATAGTTGGGTAAATAAGTAAATAATAGCGCCCCGTTTACACGGGGCTTTTTTCTATCGGAGGCACAATGCTTTACCGTCTAGCCAGAACTGGCTTTTTCCAACTTGATGCCGAAAAGGCACATGATCTTGCAATTCAAAATTTCAAGCGCTTCACAGGCACACCTATTGATCTTTTGTATCGCCAACAATTACCTCACCGACCTGTAGAGTGCATGGGTCTTACTTTTAAAAACCCAGTTGGCCTTGCTGCTGGCCTAGATAAAAACGGCGAATGTATTGATGCATTTGGCGCAATGGGTTTTGGTTTCGTAGAAGTAGGAACAGTGACTCCACGTCCGCAAGCGGGTAACGACAAACCTCGTTTATTCCGTCTTGTTGAAGCTGAAGGTATCATCAACCGCATGGGTTTTAACAACCTAGGCGTCGACAACCTTGTTGAGAATGTTAAGAAGTCGAACTACGATGGCATCTTAGGCATTAACATTGGTAAGAATAAAGACACACCAATTGAAAAGGGCGCTGAAGATTACTTGATCTGTATGGAGAAGGTATATCAATACGCTGGTTACATTGCTGTGAACATCTCTTCACCAAACACTCCAGGACTTCGTTCTCTACAATACGGCGAAGCTCTAGACGATCTATTGTCTGAACTTAAAACGAAACAATCTGAACTGGAAGAGACGCATGGTAAATATGTTCCTCTTGCTCTTAAGATTGCTCCGGATCTAAGCGACGACGAAATTCGCCAAATTTGTGAATCATTGATCAAAAATAAGATCGATGGTGTGATCGCAACAAACACAACATTGGATCGTTCAATCGTTGAAGGTATGAAACATTGTGATGAAGCGGGTGGCCTAAGTGGACGTCCTGTTCAATCTCGTAGTACTGAAGTAGTTCGTAAACTTCACGAAGAGCTGGGTGACAAACTGCCGATCATTGGAGTAGGTGGTGTTGACTCGTATGTTGCTGCAAAAGAGAAAATGATGGCGGGCGCGAAGCTTGTACAGGTTTACTCTGGTTTCATCTACAAAGGCCCAGGCCTAGTTGGCGACATCGTTAAAAATCTATAAGCTGAAAATTGCTTTTATTTTTGAAAAGCGACAATCTGGCATCGTCTTACTAAAAGAGACACTGTAACTCACTGAGTTGTAGAGAAAAGCGATAAGAAAGAGGAATTCATTTCCTCTTTTTTTTTGCCTATTGCTCAGTAAAATTACTGTAATTGAAGGTAATTTTGCGTTTTACCTAATGGAATGGTTCAACAGTGTGAGACGAAATGATGCTTAAACCTAGCGATACATGGAGTTGGTATTACGATGAGCAGCAATGTTCATTAATGCTAAACCTCGGAGAGGATATGATTTTCAAAACGAATCTGGTCCGAAATAAGCTGGTGGACTGCGCGTTTAGAGATAATGAATTCACCGTTGATGACGCATCTTCATACCAAACCTTCAAAGAACAAATTTCTGGCTTAGAACTGTCTGAGCCTCGCCAAGCTGAACTCGCGCTTTATTGCGTGGCAGCAAAGCGCTTCCACAAGCCTGTACAGCCTAAGAGTTGGTTCTTCGACTCACAGGGCGCTGGCCACGAATACCCTCAAGAAGGGGATATCGTACAAATGAATAACGAGCATAGCTTAGGGTATTTCATTGTATTAGAAGTGGGAGAGTGTGCGAGCCTATGTGCATTTGTCGACCTAGAAGAGTTTCTGCTTACACCTTCAAAAGGGTTACGCTTTGGCGACTCGATTAAGGTCATGCACGATAGAATGATAGACGCGAACGCTATTCTTCATCAAACGCACATAGCGATGGTAGGTTAACCTCTAATCTAGCACATCATTTCAACCACGCATCGCAGCACACAAACGTATAAACCTTCCTCAGAATCGGCTCATTAGCCGATTTTTTTGTGCCTAAAAAACCTCATCCTGATAAATACATCACGGCTTAACCATTTAAATAGTGAACTTACGACTATTTTTTCACCTTAATTTCTGCCCGTTTTCATCGCCAGAAGAGTAAATCTACCGTCTTTATTCCCTGTTTTTGGTCTTTTGTAGCTAAATTTCATCCACAAATCTCCTTTGGTATATACCAGTTTTGAGGTGAATATAAATTCACATTGCTACTTTGGTTAATAAGTGGTCAGAAATGAAGTTGGTTTGATAGGTCTTATGTTCTAAGGGGATGTGGGTAAGCGATCGCTTCAAGACTGTGCATTTGCTAGCCAGTTAGTCGAAAGATTCAATGAAAAGACGTGTTTAGTGTGATGCTCTAGTTACAAATTCAGGTATAATCGAACTCATTTTTATCAATAAAAGAACACTATGAATCAATATCTAGCGGTTACCTCAAACGGCCTTGAGAATTTATTAGTTGAAGAACTAACCCAACTAGGGATTACAAACGCAAAACCTGTTCAAGCAGGTGTTAAATTCAAAGCGACCAATGAGCAAATTTATCGTTGTTGTTTGTGGAGCCGTTTGGCTTCTCGATTTGTACGTGTCCTTTCTGAATTCACTTGTATGGACGACATGGATTTGTACCTATCAACCACTGCGGTTAACTGGGTAAATCAATTCCATAGCTCTAAGCGTTTTGTTGTTGACTTCAATGGTACGAACAACGAAATCCGTAATAGCCAATACGGTGCGATGAAAGTAAAAGATGCCGTTGTTGATTGCTTTGAGAAGAAGTCTTTACCTCGTCCTTCTATTAGCAAAGAGAACCCAGACATTCGTATCCACGTTCGTTTACACCGTGATAAAGCGATTCTTGGTGTTGATATGGTAGGTAGCGGTCTTCACCAACGTGGTTACCGTCCTGAATCAGGTCGAGCACCACTACGTGAAACTCTTGCTGCCGCGATTCTTCTTCGTAGTGGTTGGGACGCAACTAAGCCTTTCCTAGATCCAATGTGTGGTTCAGGTACGTTAGTGATTGAAGCGGCGATGATGGCTGCAAACATGGCTCCAGGTGTTAAACGTCAGAAGTGGTGTTTTGAATCACTAGAAGATTTCGAACCAGAGCTATGGGCTGAAGTGAAAGCAGAAGCGAACGTCCAAGGCCGTCGTGGCGTTAAGAAAGTAGAATGTAAGTTCTATGGCTATGACAATGACGAACGCATGATCAAAACAGCGCGTGACAATGCTCGTCGTGCTGGTGTTGAAGAGTTGATTGAATTCGAAGTAGGTGATGCTGCAAAACTTAAGCGTCCTACCGAGTTTACTGATGGTGTGATTGTTTCTAACCCACCTTATGGTGAGCGTTTAGGTACAGAGCCGGGTCTTATTGCTCTTTACACAGCATTTGGCGCGCAGCTTAAAGCTGAATTTGGCGGTTGTAACGCGTCTATCTTCTCTAGTTCAGACGAACTACTGAGCTGCTTACGCATGCGTGCAGACAAACAGTTCAAATTGAATAACGGTGCGTTACCGTGTCACCAAAAGAACTACTCAATTTCAGATCGTCCGATGTCAGAACGTCCAACGGGCGAGCAAGAACAGTTAATTGCTCCTGACTTCGCAAACCGTCTTAAAAAGAACATCGGTAAAATTGGTAAGTGGGCTAAGAAAGAGCAATTAGATTGTTACCGTATCTACGATGCGGACTTACCAGAATACAATGTAGCGATTGATGTATACCCAGGTCACCTTGTGATTCAAGAATACGCAGCGCCTAAAGATGTACCGGAAGAGAAGGCAAAACGTCGCTTAACCGATATCATCCGTGCTTCTATTCAAGTAACAGGCGTAGAAGCAAACAACGTTGTGCTTAAAGTTCGTCAGAAACAGAAAGGCCGTTCTCAATACCAGAAATTGGCTCAAGACTCATCGAACTTAGAAGTGAACGAGTATGGCGTTAAGCTGATTGTTAATCTTCATGATTACCTAGATACCGGGTTGTTCCTAGATCATAAGATCACTCGTCGTCGTATCGGTGAGATGGCCGCAGGTAAGGATTTCCTAAACTTGTTTGCTTATACAGGAAGTGCATCTGTTCATGCTGCTGTGGGTGGTGCTCGTTCTACAACTACTGTTGATATGTCTAATACCTACCTAGAGTGGGCGAAAGAGAACATGGAGCTTAACGGTCGTGTTGGTCGTCAACATCAGTTTGTTCAAGCTGACTGTCTACAATGGCTAGCTAAAGAGCAGGGTTCTTATGATCTGATCTTTATCGATCCACCTACGTTCTCTAACTCAAAGCGTATGGATCAATCTTTCGATGTTCAACGTGATCACATTCAGCTGATGGAAAACCTTAAACGTCTTCTTCGTGAAGAAGGCACGATTGTGTTCTCTAACAACAAGCGTCACTTCAAAATGGACTTGGAAGCTCTAGATGAGTTAGGTCTTAAGGCTCAGAATATCTCAGCGAAGACACTTCCATTGGACTTCTCTCGCAATAAGCACATTCATAACTGCTGGTTGATTACACATAAGTAGTTAAGAGATCGTATAAGGATATATAGTGCTGACTCTCTACAGTACAGAAGGGTGCCATCTATGTGAGATGGCATTCCAACTCACGGAACAGTTAAACATTAGCCATCACGTCAACGTTGTTGACATTGCATTTGATGATGAGCTCTTTTCCCGTTACGGGGTCACTATTCCGGTGCTCAAATTTGAAAGCTCTGACCTTTCTCAAAGCTCAGAGCTTAACTGGCCATTTGGCTTGTTAGAACTTAATGATTGGTTAAAGAAGAATGGCATTACTTACAATTCATAATGGGCAATTAGCGTTTGGCGATCACCCGTTATTAGATCGTGCGGACTTCGCACTGCAAGAAAACGAACGTGTGTGTTTAGTAGGGCGCAATGGCGCTGGTAAGTCTACGTTGATGAAAATCCTGTCTGGGAACATCATCATGGACGACGGCAAGATGCAAATCACACAAGATGTGGTTGTGTCGCGCCTTGAGCAAGATCCACCGCGCAATGAGCAAGGTACCGTTTATGATTACGTTGCTGGTGGCCTAGCTGAAATCGGTGAACAGCTGAAGATCTATCATGATCTTCTGGATCTCATCGGTACTGACCCTAGTGAAAAGAACCTAAATCGTCTTACTCGTGTTCAAGAGCAATTGGATCATGCGAATGCATGGCGCTTTGAAGATCGCGTAAGCAACGTATTGGCGGCGCTTAAGCTAACTGCAGAAACCAAACTGACGGATTTGTCTGGTGGTTGGCAACGTAAAGCAGCACTTGCTCGTGCGCTTGTATGTGACCCTGACGTGCTTCTACTTGACGAACCGACTAACCACTTAGATGTTGCGACCATTGAATGGTTAGAGGGTTTCCTGAAAGACTTCCGCGGTTCAATCATCTTTATCTCGCATGACCGTGCGTTCATTAAATCGATGGCAACACGTATTGTCGATCTTGATCGCGGTAAATTGAGCTCTTTCCCGGGTGATTACGAAAACTATCTTGTTGAGAAAGAAGAAGCGCTTCGTGTAGAAGAAATGCAAAACGCTGAATTTGATAAGAAGCTTGCTCAAGAGGAAGTTTGGATTCGTCAAGGCATTAAAGCTCGTCGTACTCGTAACGAAGGCCGTGTGCGTGCGCTTAAGAAGCTACGTGAAGAGCGTTTAAACCGTCGAGAAGTGCAGGGCAAAGCCGTTATCCAAATCGACGATGGCCAGCGTTCAGGCAAGATTGTATTTGAAGCTGAAAACATTAACTTTGGCTTCGAAGGCAAAGAGATTGTTAAAGACTTCAGCTTCAATATCATGCGTGGTGATCGTATCGCTCTAATTGGCCCGAATGGCTGTGGTAAGAGTACGGTACTTAAACTGCTTCTTGACCAGCTTAAGCCTGATTCAGGTCGTTTGCATTGTGGCACTAAGCTTGAAGTCGCTTACTTTGACCAATACCGCGAAATTCTAGACCCTGAGAAGTCTGTAATTGATAACCTCGCGGATGGTAAGCAAGAAGTGACCGTAGGTGGCCGTGAGCGTCATGCTCTAAGCTACTTACAAGATTTCTTATTCTCTCCAAAACGTGCTCGCACTCCTGTTAAAGCACTATCTGGTGGTGAGAAAAACCGTCTGTTATTGGCGCGTATTTTCCTTAAGTCGAACAACTTGTTGATTCTCGATGAGCCAACCAACGATCTAGATATCGAAACTTTGGAACTTTTAGAAGATTTGCTTGCCAACTATCAGGGTACGCTGCTTTTAGTGAGTCACGATCGTCAGTTTGTTGATAACACAGTGATGACAAGTTGGATCTTTGAGGGTAATGGCGTTATTGAAGAATTTGTTGGTGGTTACCACGATGCTCAGCAGCAAAGAAAGCAAGCATTAGAGTACCGACAGGTTGAAAAGCCATCAAAGCCAGCGAAAGTAGTTGAGGAAACTCCCAAAACTGCACCAGTTAAAGCTAAACCTAAGAAGTTATCGTATAAGCTACAACGAGAGCTAGAAGCGTTACCAATGCGTTTGGAAGAATTGGAAACTCAAATTGAAACTCTTCAGGAAGAAGTCAACGATCCAAGCTTCTTTTCAAAATCTGTAGAGCAGACACAACCAGTATTAGATAAGCTATCTGCAGCAGAGCAGGAGCTTGAAGTTGCTTTTGAGCGCTGGGAAGAGCTCGAGGCACTACAACAGGAAAGTTAAGAAGTAATAATGACTTGTACTAAATTCAAATTAACAACTGTTGCAGCCCTAGTTTTGGCTGCAACTAATGCCAACGCTGCGCTTTACAAGGTCGTTGAAGTCACTCCTTCAATTACAGGTGCCTCTGAAATCTATGGTGTGGCGATTCAACCTGGTGTTGCGACAGACGGAACGAATGAGCTTGCGTTAGGTTGCTTCGATTCAGCTGCAACCAACTGTACCGATAGTGCATTTAAACTTGCTGGTGAGACTCGCGATACGCTTGAAGCGGTAAGTTATCGTGAAGAAGTACCATTCGCAATGGATGCACCATTTCAGTACATTCAAGAGCGTGATGATTTCGAAAACTATTGTTATCGAGAGCTGAGATATTCTACATGTGAAAGTTGGGCTGAAAACCGTTGGAATGACACTTGGAGTAAGGAAAGAAATGACCTTACTCACGTAAATGCGAAAGCGTTTGTTGAAGGGGGGGATACTTTTGAAACTCGCAATACGGTAATCAATTCTTTAGATGAGAATGCCCAACCTGTGGGGATCAAATCCAAAGATGATATTCGCAATAATGCATTGTTTACGACGACAGCGGCGCCAACTGGAGCTTCAGAAACTCGTGCTTGGAAAGCGATAACGGCAAGCAACGGTACCGTTTACAATGTAGGTAGTATCTCTGAAGAGTTTGATCCGACTGACACTTCTGAACCAGATAAGGCGTTTGCTTCTAAAGCGGCAATTTGGGGTGGCACAACAACAAAAGAAATTGATTGGGTCAGAAGTGGTAATGCCCAACAAGGCGATTATTTTGCTCAAGGCAGTATGCGTTCAATTGTTGAGTCGAGTTCGATCTTTTATGGTGTCGGTTACAACACTGTAGATGGGAATGGCGACCTTCAAGACATGAACGCAAGTGTTTTTGTTAGTGATTCATTAGACATTTCAGGCTCTTGGTCAACGAAAGTTATTAGCGGTGCAGAGGTTAAGTCTGGTTCATCTAACGATGATGCTAGATACAGTAACTCAGTAGCAACCGATATTAACGACAACTTGTTTGCAGTTGGATATTCAAAACGTAACGGTTATGTTCCTGAAAATGGTAGTGCCGGTAATAAGCCTTTTATTGTAACGGATGCTAAAAACCCAACAGCAACGTATTTGTCTGGCGGTATCTTCTTCAGTGGCTCAAGCGGTGAAGCTAAAGCGGTAAATAATTACAATGAACTTGTTGGCCAGATCGATGCGGAAACGACGCGTGAAGTCGATGGCAGCGAAAGAAGACACAGAGGCTTTATTTACCCTTACGATCTCCCGTCTTCAACTGATGAACGCCGTGTTGATATTTTTGGTGGTAAAGCATGGTGGTTAGATGACTTAACAAATGATGGTGATGCGTCTAGTCACAATAACCAATTTAGAATCATTGATGCGACGGATATCAATGATGCTGGCGTGATTTCAGCAACGGCTATCAAATGTACAGTCGACGGTAATGATAAGCCTTATGACACAACATCACACAACTCATACTGTGGTGGTGCCTCATCTAACGCAGTCGAAAAGGTTGTAGCTGTTAAGCTTATCCCAATCAAGGGAGCAAGGTATGACACTGGCTCTGACATTGATAGCGTAGTAACTCGTAGCACCGACACCGAGAAAGTTGAGCGCCAAGGTGGTAGCCTAGGTTGGTTAACTTTGACTGTGCTTGGTCTATTAGGGTTCCGCAGAAAATTTAAATAATTTTATCTCCTGAGCCCGAGTTCACAATTCTGAACTCGGGCTTTTTTTCACCTTGAGAAAAGTGAAAATTTGACCGATTCTTAAAGTTGGAGTCACAAAAACTCCGTAAAGTTGTAATCATTGTATGTTAGTAAATGTAACACCCGTATGAGGACTGCACTATGAAGAGACAAAAGCGTGATCGACTAGAACGAGCACAATCTCAAGGCTACAAGGCTGGTTTAAATGGACGGTCGCAAGAAGCTTGCCCATATAGCCAAATGGATTCTCGGTCTTATTGGTTAGGTGGATGGCGTGACGCCAAAGATGACAAGCAATCAGGTCTCTATAAGTAGATAGGGCGTAAAGAATTCAAGGTCAGGGCTCCATTGTCTGTTGATTACAATGGCTGGAGCCTTGTTAGTTTCAGAACAACACAAAGACTCCCAGAGCTATGTAGCATTCTAGTTTCGCTATCATAAGCGTATCGCTGGTGGATTTATCCTGTTTCAAGCTTAATACGGGATACTTTAATGCACTATAACTAAACTTATTGGAACGAAAATAAAGCAGCCATGGGCTGCTTTACTAAAAATCTAACTATTAGATTAGAATGCTGACGTATCTTGGAAAAGGCCAACTTTCAAATCTTTAGCAACGTAGATCTCTTTACCATCAACAAGTACGCGACCATCCGCAAGGCCCATAACTAGACGACGGTTAACAACACGCTTCATGTGGATCTCGTAAGTTACTTTTTTCGCAGTAGGTAGAATTTGACCAGTGAATTTCACTTCGCCAACACCTAGAGCACGGCCTTTACCTTCGCCGCCAACCCAACCAAGGTAGAAGCCAACAAGCTGCCACATTGCGTCAAGACCTAGACAACCAGGCATTACTGGGTCACCCGGGAAGTGACAATCGAAGAACCATAGGTCAGGAGTAATATCCAGCTCAGCAAGAACTAAACCTTTACCGTAATCACCTTCAGTTTCAGACATCTTAGTGATGCGATCCATCATTAGCATGTTCGGTGCTGGTAGTTGAGGGCCTTGTGGCCATAGTTCGCCTTGGCTTGATGCTAGAAGCTCTTCGCGAGTGTAAGAATCACGTTTGTTTTGCATTATCAATTACTCCGATTTTTGATAGGTGCATATTAGTGAACAGGTGTACGCTAAACAAGTCCGATCAGTACTAGACAAACCAGTTTTTAATGCGTCCAACGATTCCAATAGGGTGCTCATGTCTTTCAAAGTTTTCAATACGTTCCGCGATTTTACTCAGAACGCTTTCTTGTTCATCGTCTCTAAATGGCTTGTTCATAATGAGAGGAATTGCTTCGTCTACATTAGACACAGACCAAATATGGAATTCTTCATTCTTAATGCTTTCAATAAGGTCAGGCTTTAGTGCAAGATGCCTTAAGTTCGATCTTGGAAGGATCACACCTTGTTCGCCTGTTAAGCCGTTGTGCTTACACACATGGTAGAAGCCTTCGATTTTCTCGTTTAGCCCGCCAACAGCTTGCACACGTCCAAATTGGTCAACTGCACCTGTAACCGCAATTTGTTGATTGATAGGGTATTCAGACAAAGCACTCACCAGAGAACAAAGCTCAGCAAGAGAAGCACTATCGCCGTCTACTTCGCAATACGATTGCTCAAACACAACAGAAGCAGCGTATGGCAACGGATCTTCAAGGTTTAGTGCGCTGCTCACAAATGCTTGCATGATCATCATGCCTTTAGCATGAAGATTACCACCCAGCTCGGCTTTGCGCTCAACATCGGCAATATCACCATCACCAAAGTGAATAACACAGGAAATTCGTGCAGGTTCACCATACGATATTGGGTGTCCCGGTACATCGATGACCGTCAATCCATTAACTTGACCAACTTGTTCACCTTCAGTTTCGATAATGACTTGGCCATCACGAATATCATCAAGGGCGCGTTCTGGTAGATAAGATTCACGGTTGTATTTGTGCTGTTGAGCTTGCTGGATATGGTGAATATCAATCTCACCATTGTCGGCTTCAATCAAAGCTTCGTTCAATAACGCGTTGTGCCAAATAGGGCACAGTGGGATATAGCTTTGATCTTCGGTTTCTCTTGCTCCGGCAGTAAGAATGCCAGTCAACGCTTGTTGCGTGATGGTTGGCAATTCATAACGTTGTTGAAGCCACTTAAGGTAACCAAGATATTGAGTCAAAGTCTCTTCAGAGAGCTTGATATCTTGTTCAATTTCGCTAAATAGGCAAAAACCGGTTTGAATATCGCTGTCCAGGTAATCAAGGTCACCTAGTTGAGCTCTGTCTCCAACCACAATCAACTTAATGTTGTAAGTCAAAGGCAAAGTCGGGGATTGGTTCAAGTGCTCTGGATTACTGCTGATTGGTTCTACGACTTCACCAAGCAGTGCTGATTTAAGCAGTAACCAGCTTCCTGGGTTGGCCAAGATCAAGTTTGCTGAAACGATCAGATAGCCGTTGTTTGCTCTAGCCAGTAGGCCGGGCTTTGTCGCTACAACCTTACCGTCTTTTGACTGAACTTGGTCAAACAGAGAGACAGCATTTAAAGACTCAGTTTTTATAACCGGTAGAGTGTGATCATCTAAAGCAGTGACTAGAGATTCAACAATCATTTGACGATAGATCGAATTGTCTGGAGCGTTTACAAGTAAAACACGCGAAAGGTTAGACAAACGGACAAAGCGGGTTAGCGCATCTTTGAATCTATGTTGAATATCTGAAAACGGGAAAGGCGAGATGTCAGGGAATTGCTCTAATTGAGCGCTATATTCGTCGTACTGAGGCGTAACATGTCGCCAATCTACTTGAGTCATTTAAGTTTCTGATTATGATAATGAGGTAGGGAGTATATAGAAAAACCGATCTCGCTTGTAGCTCTATGTTGTAGTTACTAATCACTAAGCTAATATAAGTATGATCTTGGTCTATTCTTTCAAGATCATAATTGTTAAATAGCCTATTTTGGGTTACGCTGTCACTAGGATTAACTCTCGAGATTAGACATGAAATATCAGCAACTTGAAAACTTGGAATGTGGTTGGAAATGGAACTATCTGGTCAAAAAATGGAAAGAAGGCGAGTCGATCACCTGCCACATAGATTCAAGCGAAGCTGACGTTGCTGTTAAAGCCTTATTGAAGCTTGAACACCAACCTACAGGTGTCCCTGAGTGGATATCTAACAACATGTCTCCTGAGCTCGATAACAAGCTTAAACAAGCGATCAGAGCTAAGCGAAAACGCCACTTCAATGCTGAACAAGTTCATACAAAGAAGAAATCAATCGACCTTGATTACCGTGTATGGGAAAAGCTATCTCAACGTGCGAACGAGCTAGGTTGTACGCTCTCAGATGCCATCGAGTATTTGGTTAGCGAAGCGTCTCGTAGTGAGCAGGCCAGCAAGACGGTGACTAGCCTCAAAGAAGACTTAAGCAAGCTCCTTTCTGACGATAAATAACCATCAACAGTAGTGGTGACATTATGATGTACGTAATCTTAATCGGTGCGGTATTAGTTTTTTGGTTAGTAGCAGTCGACCGACCGGTATTGAAAATTAAATTTAGCGACGGGGCGATCGAACAAGTTAAAGGGCATCTTCCACCGAGCTTTAAACACAACCTTCAAGAGATTGGTCATAACAATACCTTTAAAGGCGAGCTAAAAGTGTATGCAAAACGTTCTGGTTACAATCTCAAGTTCACTAAAGATGTTCCTAAAAACGTACAGCAACGTATTCGTAACGTGTTCCCGCATAATGGTTTTAAGTCTAAAGGCTCAAAGAAAGCGTAATCGTTGAGAGTTACGCGTTAGCTGGTCAATCCTCATACTAAGTTAATCCTTCATTTCTCTTAAATCTCCGCATACTGTTCTCACCCTCAACAAAGAGAGAGCAGTATGAGATATCTAGTATTACTATTATGTTTTTTATCCCCAGTCGCTTTTCCCGACGATGCATTGGTTAATCCTGTAGCTAAAAAGATAAAAGTCACCGTCATGAAAGGGCTCAACAAGAGTAATGTTGATTTCGAGGGTTATTGCGATCTGATGATTGAGATGAAGCACTCTAAAGGTTATGCAAGAATCAAAAAGGTGAGAACGTCTGGAGATAGTAAAGTTTGCAAGCAGGCGAAAAAACACCTACCGACGAAGAAAAGGTTCAAATACAGCTTTCCAGAAAAGTATATCCGGCTACATATCACACACTAGCCACTCTCAACGCACTATAACTAAATATCCTTAATTTTATTGAAACAATTTCGTGAACCAATCTCTAATTTCTATTAATATTAGTTTTGTTATAAAGGCAGGATATGCCGATACAAGAGCATTTACGGCAAAGGAAAGTCACGGTTGTTGTTAGCAAATAAAAGTTATACCCCTGAAGTAGTTGAGATCTCAAGGAAGGTCTCAATCAATGTTGAAGCTCGCTTTAATCGATGGTTAATCTCACCTGAATATAAGCTCGCACAATCTACAGTAGACACGTTACTAAGTTTGGAAAATAGGTATTGTGATAGTGTCATATTTGATGAATCTGACCGCATATCTCACAATCAACGTATTTTATTGCGCTGCGAGCAGGATAGAGTCAATGCTCATCGTGAAAAAGTCGACGCGAAGCAACAAACCTTACGATACGTTATCGATGATGTCAGCAATGCCGCTTCTGCGCTAATGCTTGAGAAGCTTCAAGGTACCTTAATAAGTTCGTTGTTTTCAGACTTACCCGATTACAATCAGTTCGCTAGTGTTGCGTATTCGCCATCTTTAAACTTTTCCAAACTCCATGAAATATCCGCGAAAAGTAGGCCATTGAGCTCAAGTTTAATCGAGTTTGTTTCCAATCAAGAGTTTGCAGATAAATATGGAAAGAAATCTAAGGTAATTCTCGATCCAAAAGTTGCAGCACGACAAATAGGAATAGAAAATTGTCGTTTATTGTTCCCATTGTTAATGAGTCAACAGCTGATTAAGTGGAATGATGGCAACATTAAACACATCACACCTAAGGTTTGGCAACACTTGGTCGTGACGTCAAATGCGACTCGAATTCGACTTCAAGAAACGTCGGTTAAAGATCCTAACGTAGGCATTTTACTTGGTGTGTTGAGAGTTCTGCCTTTTTTTTTAATTTGTAACCACTTTTCTTCAACGTTTGAAGACGCATTGGTAAAAACGATGCTTGGTTATCGTGAAGCAAGTGACAAGCATGACGAATATTATGCTTGTACTGAGGTGATGCCAAACACACAGTTTCTTGAATCAATGGTCGAGCAGCTAGAGCTTAAGCTACTAAAAAACCTCGTTGAATTTATAGATTGGAGCCCTGGAAATCAGTTCATCAAGAGGGCACTTCTAGAGGAAGTGAATGACATTCCAGTACTTGAGCGAACGGTTTATGGTGCAGCTTTGGCTCAAGGTAGAAAATATTCTGTTTTCGAGGCGTTAGATAATAGTGAACTATTTAACGTTAAGCACCGACCTTATTGGTTTTCAACTGTTCAAATGTCTATCGCGACGATTGAGCAGATGCAAGATAAAGGATTGGGAAAGCTTACGGTGAACATGTAATAAAAAGAGAGAGTCTCATTAATGTCGCTCTCTTTTTTGTTGCGCTGTAACTTTATGTGAATGTCTTGTTTTGGCGCTAAACAGTAGGATTACACTCTACTTAACTGACCACTTCGAAGGTAAACGACTCTTGCTTTGCTATTGCGTGTTTAACAGGGATACCAAGGCGCTGGCAAGTCATCAGAACTTTCAATTTCCTGTCGGCAGGAGCGTGCTCTGACAGAATCACCGAGCTTAGGCACTCTCTATTAAGGTAGAGTTTATTTCCGATCATCTCGTCATCAGGTAATACCCAGCGGTATTCCTTTTCATAACGCCAATTAGAATGCTTAATTTTGAATATCTCAGCTCCCAGTCTTGATGTTTGTAAACCTCTTAGCGATGCCGGGCGGAACATATTCGGTTCGTCTTCATACTGGACTTCAAAACAGTTGAGATTGGCCTCACCGTTATAGCAGTTGAGATCATACTCGATACACATGCCTTTAAAGTTGTCACCATACTGCGACCATAGTATTGGGTGGTCGTTCGACTGAGAGAAACACATGATCTTAAAGTTTTGTTGAAGCTCTTTGTTGAATGCGTGGTTAGATTCAAAAGGGTTATTAAAAGTTTTAGCGTAATCAAACCACAACGAACACTCGGAAATAGATTGTATGTTTCTGTCGTGGAGTGATCTGAACTTATAAAGTTTAGGCAACATATCAAACACCTAGTTTACAAAATTGCCTGATGTTAACACTTTAATTTATTTTTAAGGATTGAATGCATAGCATTTGATTGCTTAATCACCAAATTTATTCGTATAACTGTTTGATAGATCAAAATTTAAACACGAAATAGTAGCCTGTTAAAGTGGTTTATTTTGCGTTAGGGCAAAGCTTTCAAGTTGTAACTTTTTACAGAAGATACAACGTAACTTTATTTATGGTTGAATTGTCTTGTCAAAGTAGAGGTCGAGTAGGGAAATAGGTGATCAAAATTAAAGCCGAGCTTTAAAAGGACGGCTTTAGTAGTATTGAGCCTACGAGTGAATCAAGTTTAGAAGTGGTACCTTGCACCTAGGTAAGCGGTTTGAGGTGACACATCGATGGATTCAATTTCAACGTTTGCATAGCGGTAACCAATATGGATATCGATGTTGTCTGTTACCATCGCACCAAGCTCAGCACCAACTTGGTAGGCTGCTTCAGACTTAGAGTCTGATACTCCAAAAGCTTTCGCTTCCATATCCATAGAGCCAACACCGGCTAATAAAGATACATACAGATCTAATACGTCACCTTCAACAATAAACTTTGGTTTAATGTTTACGAAGAAAGCATGGCCTTCAATATCCATTAAGTCGTTATAGCTAACTTTTCCGATTTTTCGGTACTCGGCTTCTAGCCCCAGTTTGACGACATCATGTGTATTGAATTCGTAGCCTCCAACCAAGTTATAGCTAAAGTCTGATAGATCAGATGAATCTTCAATGGCGCTGCCACGATATTCTAATTCAGTTTCATTATAAAAGCCGATATCAACACCAGCATAAAAATGACCATGCTCTCTAGGTGAGTTTTCGTTTTCACTAGCAAGCGCCTGCGAGCTGATGCCAAAAAAAGCGGTGAATAGCGATAGGGCGATTGTACTGATTTTCATGTAAAGCCTTCTAAGATAATAAGTTATTCTGTTCCAGAATATGTTAACAAACAAAAGATACTCTAACTAATTGAGAACTAGCCTAAAGATCTGATTTTAAAGACTTGTTGGTAATAGAAGTGTCATTATCGCAGTTATGAGACAAGTTAATATAGTCCAGACAGAGGTTAATAGAATTTATGTTGCACTGTAACTTACGATTAGCCAAGTCGTTTATAGAAGTTCGTTTTGGATGGCAACGCAGTTTGGTAACAATGACCGTTGGGCATCAGAAAATTCAAAGTTAGTGGTTTGAAAAACGAGTACGGATGTTACTGATGACGTTGATAGTTGATTCAATTTGGTGAAGAACAAGCCAACATAGGTAAACAAGACTAGATGATTCGGGAGTTCGCTTGGTCTTTTGGGACCGTTAAATCTAGCGAACAAGAGTAACCAAGTCTTTTCAGTTTATTGGTAGTACGGACAATAGACCGAGAGTTAGTGGAAGCGTTAATCATCTAGGTTCTTTTGGTAAGCAAAATCAGGGTAATAGCTTTTAACACTCAACCAGCAGAGACTCTGGACTAACTTTGGAGAGGCATCCGTAATTAGAAGTCTTAATTAAGTTTGAGCAGACATGTGATAAAGCCATCACGATTTAATCCAATTAACGCGGAGTCAAAGCCAGCCAGTAATTAAATAGATAGATTCATGCGGCGCTGTACGTAAAATTACGCGAGTAACAGGCCCTGAAACCTCTCAGATTTCAATCTCCTTTTTGGTGCGTATTATGTATATTATGTTAAATGGTGTTTGGTATTTATAAGGCAGGTATCTTTGTGCGATGCCCTGCCTCTTGTTTATCTACCAAATCGATGTTCTATTTAACAGTAAGGCTATTTACCATAAAATACCTAATAAACATATTTCCTAATCTTCGATTAAGAATACGTTTATTAGACTTCAAGCATTAATCGATCAATTGCTTCTGTGATCTCTTTAGTTCTTACTGGCTTGGTCACGAAATCATTCATGCCGACATCTAAGCACGAACATTTGTCTTCTACTGATGTGTGTGCTGTTAGCGCAACGATTGGTGTTTTGATGTTTGCGTCTCTCATGTATTTGGTTGTGGTTAATCCATCCATGACCGGCATCGACACATCCATTAAGATAATGTCTATTGATTCGTTGCCTCTTTCAATAAAGCCAATCGCTTCTTCACCATTACTTGCGATGAAAACCTCGTGGCCTTGTCTTGTAAGGATTAACTTTATCACCATTTGATTCGTTGGATTGTCTTCGACAACTAACACTGAATAACGGCTTCTTAACTCTCGTGAAGATTCGTCTTCTTTGTTAGCCAGATTATTCGTAACTCTAGTAAGCACTGGCAACTGTACTTCGAATTTGGAGCCTTTTCCAGGCTCACTCTTTACCGATATGCGCCCGCGCATCAGTTCAACCAGTCTTTTAGTGATGGCCAAGCCTAAACCTGTGCCACCAAATCTACGTGTGATTGTGCTATCAGCTTGCACAAATGGACTGAACAGCGACGAAAGTTGTTGCGAGCTAATGCCAATCCCTGTGTCTTCCACCGTTATATAGAAAGAGCTCTGCTGGTACTTTATAGAAACATGGACATGCCCACGCTCAGTGAACTTAATCGCGTTACCGATCAAATTAAATAGGATCTGTGCCAAGCGACTTGGGTCGATGTAATGAAGTTCACCTTCAGGGATATCGCTAGTTACTGTTAGCGGCAAACCTTTATCGTCTGCTGTCTTCTTTTGTTCAGATAATACAAAAGTTACAGTGTCTCTTACGTTGCTCCATTGAGGAGCCAACGAGAAACACCCAGATTCAATCTTAGAAAAATCCAATACGTCACTGATAATTGCCAGCAATAGCTCAGATGATGTGCTCATATTAAGCAGTATAGACTGTTGTTCTTCGTTCAATGATGTGGATTTTAGGGTGTCTATTAGGCCAATTATGGCATTTAGCGGTGTTCTTAATTCATGACTCATCATCGCGAGGAATTCAGACTTGGCCTTGTTGGCTCTTTCTGCGTCTTTTCTTGCTGTGACAAGCTCTGCGGTACGTTCTCGAACGGTTGCTTCAAGCTTTTCTTTGTTCTCAATATCGAAAACAGCACGCTCTATCAACGGTCGAAAACGGTTTAGTGTGGCCTTAGTTTCAATACTAAAGTGCTTGGTATTCGAGTGGATAAAGATGATGACGGATTGTGTTAGTCCGCTATCGATACCAGTAATTAGAACAGAGTTGATTTGATCGAGGATAATGGGATGTAAGGAATTGAATTCACCCAGAGACTTGGGTTCAAAAAGGATGGCGCATTCTCCATTGATCACTCGAGATAACTTGCCACAATCACTCCAATTCATCTGTTCGAAGACTTTGTTATTGCTTAGCAGGGTTTTGAAACTGCCTTCGTTCCCTACCCTTGATACCACGATAAAGTCATCAAACTTAATGTATTTTTTGAGCACGAACTCGAGACTGGAGAATATCTCAGATATGTTACTTGCCTTACTGATCGCAGAGATGGTTGATAAGATCACCCTGTTCTCTTCAGCCAGCTTTCGCTCACGGGCTTTTAGTTTTTGCAGTTCAATACGTGCTTCTTGCAGCGCTTCTTGACCTTCAGAACCCATTACTTTTTCAACCTATAAAACGTTGCAGACGATACCATTAAATTCCCGTGTGCATTCTCGCCACCAGAGAGCCTGCCTTGTTCACCAAACGTAAATGGACATATGTATGGGAGCCCATTAAGTGCTTGATTTATTTGGTCACAAACCTCATCCATATCTTGTTTAAGGTTCAACATTGGGCCTGCACAAAAGATATTGATCGCCCCTAGTTTCTCTTCAAGATCCATGTCGTTGTAGTATGAGGAGTGAATGATATTCGCGGCGCGGCTAATCAACTGCTGCTTAGACCCTTGCATCAGGTAGATGGTGTCGCCTTCACTGATGTCTGTGAACAGCTCAATCCCATTACACTCCGTCTCTCTGATCGAATGAGACAATTTGAAATATGGGTAATCGTAAGAAGAGCCGACTTTCCTGCCTAATGGGTAGACTGACGACTTTTCGAATATGTAGCCATCATCACTGCCATCTAAGTGGAAATTAGTCCATTCGTTGTAAACGGTGACGGCTGGCCTGTGGTCTATCTCCAACAAAATTCGGTTTCTTACTTTGGTCACGGTGCCTGAATACCGCGTAGGCGTATGACCCGCGCTGAAAGAGGAATAGATGGACTGAGACGCAAACACTACCGTTAAAGACACACCATTTATAGACAGCGACTCTTCGGTGAAGATACTCCAATTTCCGGAAACCTGGTTGTCTGCAGCACTGCCACCAATAATTGGCACTTCAGTACCAAATTTCTTATCGATAGCCGCCATCACCTTTTCTTCGTTACCCGGTGTGGAATGCAGCAAGATAAGATCAGGAATTTCACCTTCTCGGTTGGCGTTCTTGAGTGCTTTGTCTATCGCGCTGAAGGTACTGCGGTCTATGGAGTCGCTGAAATGTTCGATTCCCGTACCATAGGCGTTGATCCCCGAGTCATAAATAATGAGGACGCCAATGACTGGACCAGAATGAAAACCAGTTTCGGTCATAATGCCGTGACAAGTAGTACAGCCATGTATGGGAGTGTTCGGGAGAGCATCTACGAAATATCTCTGCACAGCGAGTGTCGAATACTCTTCTGTGCAGTAGCAAATAAGACAAGCAATATCGTCAGGGTTTTCCACCCCGCTGAGCAACTCATCTACTGCGATTTTATCGTCTAGGGAGTAAGAGACTTTTGATAGAAATTTCATAGATTCTGGGTAACTTTATTAATGCTCTCTTTATAACACTTTAATGCATTGTGTTTCACTGATTTGGTACATGTTTCTATCAAAAGAACCGAGGTGTGCCCCAGCTTCTCTCTGTTACTCCTTAGAAAGGTTTACAGAAAACGTGCTCACCTGTTGTGGAAATGTAACCGTTATTGAGGAGGTCTTATCACTAGTTTGTAACAGCCAATTTGATGGTCCTTTTTCTTCCAGAATTCCGCTTTCATTATAGCTAATGATAAATTTGCCAGTTTTAGATGTTTCGATCGAATACCCTAGGTTATTGCTTGAAACTGAAACATTATGATTATCAATACCAAATTTACAAGGTTTTGAAACTATACAGTTTACTGTTTCGTTATTATCGTATGTTACTGTTCTCCAAGTAAATGCAGCTATTAAAATAACCAACATGACGATAATTTGAACAAGTCTGCCTTTTGTTAGCTTTTGTGCCGCCATTATAATCTTTACTCCTTGTTACAAAGTTCAAAGTTTTTAAATAAAAATCCAATTCCAGACCAAGCGTAAGGTTACTACTCTGTCATTGATTTGTTAATTCAAGTATAGTGTCGCGTTGAAAATGCCACTTTTTTTTAAAATCAGCAAGTGGAAATAAAGCCCTGAATAGGCTGAATTTCCTTTTCTAATTTGGGTGGCATTACGACGTGAGTCGTGTTGGAAGTAAAGTGTAGTAAATAAGAAATTGGAAGCATGCAAATGAGCCAAGAAAAGCAGCTTGAACAAAACTACAACTATACGGTCGTCCGTCAATTTACCCTAGTTACAATTTTGTGGGGTATTGTCGGTATGGGCGTTGGTGTTTTGATTGCCGCTCAATTAGTTTGGCCACAGCTAAACTTTGATACGCCGTGGTTGACGTACAGTCGTTTACGTCCCCTGCATACTAATGCGGTTATTTTTGCGTTCGGTACAAGTGCGCTGTTTGCAACATCATATTATGTTGTACAACGTACCTGTCAGACGCGTCTCTTTGGTGGCCCTCTCGTAGCCTTTACCTTTTGGGGTTGGCAAGCGATTATCCTGTCCGCTGCAATTACTTTACCGTTAGGTTTAACCTCTGGTAAAGAATACGCAGAACTTGAATGGCCAATCGATATTGCTATTACTCTTGTGTGGGTGGCTTATGCGGTCGTGTTCTTCGGAACCATGATTAAACGTAAGACATCGCACATTTACGTAGCAAACTGGTTCTTCGGAGCCTTCATTATCACGGTTGCCGTGTTGCACATCGTTAACAGCCTAGCTGTTCCTGTCTCTGCGTTTAAATCGTACTCGATTTATTCCGGAGCGATCGATGCAATGGTGCAATGGTGGTACGGACACAATGCGGTAGGCTTCCTATTGACAGCAGGTTTCCTAGGTATGATGTACTACTTCGTTCCTAAACAAGCTGGTCGCCCTGTTTACTCTTACCGTTTGTCGATTGTTCACTTCTGGGCTCTCGTGTCTCTGTATATCTGGGCTGGTCCTCACCACCTACACTACACTGCACTTCCTGACTGGACTCAATCTCTAGGTATGGTTATGTCTTTGGTTCTGTTTGCTCCATCTTGGGGTGGCATGATCAACGGTATTATGACTCTATCTGGTGCGTGGCATAAGCTTCGCTACGACCCAATCCTACGTTTCCTAATCGTTTCTCTATCATTCTACGGCATGTCGACTTTCGAAGGCCCAATGATGGCAATCAAAACGGTTAACGCACTATCTCACTACACGGACTGGACTATCGGTCACGTTCACTCTGGTGCGTTAGGTTGGGTTGCAATGGTTTCTATCGGTTCGGTTTACCACTTAGTTCCTAAACTATTTGGTCAAGAGCGTATGTACTCTGTATCCCTAATCAATGTTCACTTCTGGTTAGCAACGATTGGTACGGTTTTCTACATTGTAGCAATGTGGATCTCTGGCGTGATGCAAGGTCTGATGTGGCGTGCAGTTAACTCTGACGGCACATTAACTTACAGCTTTGTTGAATCTGTAGAAGCGTCTTACCCGTTCTACTTTGTACGTTTCTTAGGTGGTTTCATCTTCCTATCTGGTATGTTCTTAATGGCATACAACACGTACAAAACTGTTTCCGCACCTAAAGATAGCCTTAAAGCTATCCCTCAACCGGCTTAAGGAGATTTAGAATGAGCTCAAATTCAAATAATCGCCATGAGTTGGTAGAGAAGAACGTTGGCCTACTAGCGATTCTTATCGTTATTGCTATCAGTTTTGGTGCTTTAGTAGAAATTACCCCGCTTATTTTCCAAAAGCAGACTACTGAACCTGTAGAAAACCTACGTGTTTACTCTGCTCTGGAAATGGAAGGTCGTGATATCTACATTCGCGAAGGTTGTAACGTATGTCACAGCCAAATGATTCGTCCTTTCCGCTCTGAAACTGAACGTTACGGTCACTACTCTGTAGCTGGCGAAAGTGTTTGGGAACACCCATTCCTATGGGGTTCTAAGCGTACTGGTCCTGATCTAGCGCGTGTTGGTGATCGTTACTCTGATGAGTGGCACCGTGTTCACCTTATCGACCCTCGCGAACTTGTTCCTGAATCAAACATGCCTGGTTTCCCATGGCTTGCTGAGAATGTACTTGATGGCAAATTGACTAAACAGAAGCTTGAAATCTTCCGTAATCAATTTGGTGTTCCTTACACAGACGAACAAATTGCTAACGCTAAACAAGATGTTGAAGGAAAAACAGAGATGGATGCAATCATCGCTTACCTTCAATCGCTTGGCCACGCAATGAAATAAGGAATAATTATGGACATTATTACATTTCAAAGTGTTTGGACTGTTACTGTTTTTGCTTGTTTCATCGGCATCGTTTGGTGGGCTTTCGGTAAAAATCGTAAGTCGCGCTTCGACGAAGATGCAAACCTAGTGTTCGCTGATGAAGCACCTGCGAAAGATAAAAATCAAGGAGTGACGAAGTAATGAGTACATTCTGGAGTATTTGGGTAACAGTAATCACAATCGGTACATTGATTGGCTGTGCAGCCTTACTTCGTTGGTGTTCCAACGATAAAACAGGTGTAGAAGAAGGTCAGGATATGGGCCATGAATACGATGGTATTCGTGAGCTTAATAACCCGCTACCTAAATGGTGGACATACCTTTTCGTTAGCACAATTGTGTTTGCAGCTGTTTATCTAGCTCTATACCCAGGCCTTGGCAACTTTAAAGGTCTACTAGGTTGGACGAGTTCAAACCAAACAGTTCGTAGCGTAGAAGAGTCTCGCTCTGCAATCGCTGCTGCGCAAGCAAACAAACAGTTAGACGCATACGCGAAAGAACTTGATGATGCTGACACCTACTTTGGTGAAGCTTTCAGAAAGCTAGCTCACGACGAAAACGGTCTACGTTCTGTCCCTGACATTGCATCAGATGCCGATGCAATCAAAGTGGGCCAACGTTTGTTCCTACAAAACTGTTCTCAGTGTCACGGCTCTGATGCACGTGGTCAGAAAGGTTTCCCGAACCTAACTGATGACGCATGGCTATATGGTGGTGAACCACAAGCTATCGTTACTACCATCATGCATGGTCGTGTCGGTCAAATGCCAGGTTGGAAAGACGCTCTTGGCGAAGAAGGCGTAAAAGAAGTAGTTAGCTACACGCTTAGCCTTTCTGGTCGTAGCGTAAACGCACGTGAAGCAGAGGCTGGTAAAGCGCGCTTTGTAGTGTGTGCAGCCTGTCACGGTACTGATGGTAAGGGTAACCCTGCTGTTGGCGCACCTGACTTGACTGACCGCGACTGGCTATTTGGCGATTCTCGCGCTGATGTGACGGAAACAGTCATGTACGGACGTTCTGGTGTAATGCCGGCTTGGAAGGACATCCTTGGTGAGGATAAGGTTCAGCTCGTCTCTGCCTACGTCTGGAGCCTCAGCAACTCAGATAAAGAGTAACATAATAATAACAGCCCCTTCTTAAGGGGCTGTCTTTCTTTTACAGTTATAACCTTAAGTGTTTGTAAAAATTAGTTTTATTTCATTGTATATATTGAGAATAATAATATGGAACAACCTTGGTATAAGCAGTTTTGGCCGTGGTTTTTGATCTTCCTAACCGTTGGCGTTTCTATGCTAACATTGGTTCGAGTCGCGATACTTACCAACCATTCAGTTAACGTTGTCACTGAAGATTACTATAAAAAAGGTAAAGGTATTAATGTCGACATTTCGAAAGTAAATGTTGCTAAAGAGCTTGGCTTATCAGCTTCAGTTAGCGAGAAAGGTAACTCAGTTATCATTACTCTCGACAAAGGCAAACTAGACCACTTCCCTGCTATTAGCGCAATGTTCGTGCACCGAACGCTGCCTGACCGTGATTTTACTCAGCTACTGACCGCTGATGCGAGAGGCAACTACACGTTGACTCTGGATCATGAAATGCAAGGTCCATGGTTTATCGAGCTTTCTCCGCATGATTCTGAATGGTTAGTGCAAGGTCGCATGAACTTCCCTATTGATACTCCTACTCAACTAACGAACTAAATCTTATGTGTGAATCCTGTTATCACTGCGGTGAAGATGTACCAGCGGAAACGGATTTTAAAGTAGAAATCTTAGGATCGGTGCGACCTATGTGTTGTCCGGGTTGCGAAACCGTAGCCCAGACAATCGTTGATAGCGGTCTGGTCTCTTACTACCAATATCGTACCGCTCCAGCTGAAAAAGCGGATCTCGTGCCAGAGCAACTTCTGGCACTCAGTCATTACGACAACGAAGATGTTCAATTGGAGTTCGTCCGTAACTCTGAAAACACCTCTGAAGTGACATTGTCACTAGAAGGTGTCTCTTGTGCTGCTTGTGCTTGGCTTATTGAAAAGCAAGTCTCTTCAAAGTTAGGGGTTGTTAGTATTCGTGTTAATACCACGACTAACCGCGCCCTGCTCAGTTGGGACAACACTCAGACGAAACTGAGCGAGCTGTTGTCTGCAATCCATACCTTAGGCTACAAAGCCGCACCTTTTGAGGCTGATCAACAAGAAGCCGCCTATCATCGATCGATGAAGAATTATCTCTATCGTCTTGGTATTGCTGGTTTAGCAACCATGCAGGTCATGATGCTGGCTGTGGCGTTGTATCTTGAAGTCTTCGGTAACCTTGAGCCCGAATTCAAAAGCTACTTCCGTTGGGTGAGCTTAATCTTTGCAACACCGGTTCTGCTCTACTCTGCATTGCCTTTCTATATCAACGCGTGGCGTAGCCTCAAAGGTCGAACATTGGGTATGGATGTACCTGTGTCGATCGCTCTTTTGTTTGCCTACGTTGCAAGTTTGGTCGCAACGGTGACAGAGAAAGGTGAAGTATTCTTCGAATCTATCTCGATGTTTACCTTCTTCCTACTGCTTGGTCGTTTCCTTGAAATGCGCGCTCGTCGTAAAGCCGCCGCTGCTAGTGGTAACCTGCTTAAGCTCGTTCCTGCTATGGCAACAACGTTAGATGGCGAACAAGTTCCAGTCAAAACCTTAAAAGTTGGCGACCAAATTCGCGTTCTACCGGGTGAGCACATTCCTGCCGATGGCAAAGTATTGTCTGGCAGAGTTCATATCGATGAATCGATGCTGACTGGCGAATCTATCCATGTGGTCAAAAACGAAGGCGATACCGTCTTTGCTGGTACATTGAATGGTGATGAATCATTTGAATTGGAAGTAATGACGTCAAAAGCGGATTCGGTTATTTCCAATATCGTTCGCCTGCAAGACGAAGCGCAATTGTCTAAACCCCGCATTGCAGAAATTGCTGATGTTGTGGCTCGATACTTTGTTGCGGTGATCTTAATCATCTCATTCGGTACTTGGTTTTACTGGCACCAAACACGACCAGAAGACGCTTTCTGGATCATGCTTTCGGTATTGGTAGCAACGTGTCCTTGTGCTCTGTCACTGGCAACACCGACGGCGATTACTTGTTCAACGTCTCGCATGGGTAACTTCGGTATTTTGCTGCGCAAAGGCCACGTATTCGAAACCTTGTGCAAAGTGAATCACTTGATCATCGATAAAACAGGTACATTGACTGAGGGTGATATTCGTATCAGCCAAGTTGAAACCTTCGCTGAACTTGATAAAGACACTTGTCTCAAAGTAGCGGCGAGCCTGGAACAACACGCTAACCACCCTATCGCTAAAGCGTTCAAGACTCATCTTTCTGATGAGATCGAAGTAGAGTCAGTTAATAACGTGATTGGTTCAGGTATCACTGGTGAGTGGAATGGCCAAGAAGTTGCGATTGGTAGTAGTGAATTCATTCTAGGTGAAGCTCAACCATCGGAAAGCAACGGCATTTACTTGTCGATGGCGGGTCGTCATATCGCTACATTTACTTATGAAGATCCAATCCGTAAAGAAAGCATCGAGTTTATTAAGCAATTTAAAGAAGCGGGCATCAAAACAACTCTGCTTACTGGCGATTCTTTGATTAACGCGAAGCCTGTTGCTGAAGAGATTGGTATTACTGATATTGTTGCTAACGCGAAACCTGAAGATAAACTTGCTTACCTGAACTCTCGAGATGCAAGTGACATTACCATGATGGTTGGCGATGGCATTAACGATGCCCCTATTCTTGCAGGTGCCCACCTTTCTGTCGCTATGGGCGGCGGTACAGACGTGGCGAAAGCTTCTGCGGATATGGTGTTGTTGGGTGATAAGCTCGATAGATTACTTAAGTCGCGTACTTTGGCGTTAAAAACGCGTAAGATAATCCGTGAAAACCTAGCTTGGTCATTAGGGTATAACTTACTCATTCTTCCATTGGCTGTTGCAGGTTTGGTTGCTCCATACATTGCCGTTGTGGGCATGTCTGCCAGCTCTATTATTGTTGTGTCTAACTCGTTAAGGCTTTTAAAAGAGCAAGGTAAATAATGGAAAGTTTATACATTCTGATCCCCATTGCGATTGTTCTGGTGTGCATCGCTGTTGGTATTTTTCTATGGGCGGTGAAGAGCGAACAGTTTGAAGACCTAGAACGTCAAGGTCACAACATTCTGTTTGATGAAGACGAAAAGGCTCACAACCATTCTGATAGTAAACCTGCCAAGAATGAGAAAGCTAACGGCGAGAGCCAAACTAACGTAGACAAAAAGAACGATGACGCCTGATTGGATCGGAGCCTTTGTTGTTGGATTGATCGGCGCAGGTCACTGCATGGGAATGTGTGGTGGTATTGCGTCGCTTCTTTCGATTGGCAACAGTAAACCTTCCCCTGTTATTCCCCTACTTTATAACCTAGGGCGCTTGCTAAGTTATGCCGTGATTGGCGGTGTGATTGGCGGTGCAATCTCTTCGATAGGTCAGCTAAGCGATTTTAACGCTCTGCTAGGTTGGCTGCGATTATTTGCTGCTGGCTTCATGATCGTCTTAGGGTTGTATATCGGTAAATGGTGGTTCGGCTTGTTGTTCTTTGAAAAAGTCGGACAGAAGCTATGGCGTTATATCTCTCCTTTAGGTAAATCATTTCTACCCTTGAAGCACCCTAGCCACGCTTTGCCGTTTGGCTTTATTTGGGGTTGGCTACCATGTGGCTTAGTTTACTCAATGCTTACGTGGGCGGCCGTATCAGGAAGTTGGTACAACGGTGCAGGTATTATGCTTGCTTTCGGTTTAGGGACGCTCCCAGCGATGCTGACGGTTGGTATGGGTGCTAATTTCCTCAAGAAACTGCAACAAGCTGACTTATTTTGCCAACTAGGCGCAATTTTAATCCTCATTTACGGTTTCTATACCGGTTATATGGCACTACAGCTCATTATTTATACCGTATAGCCATTCTTTAAATCCGGTTTTTTTACTACCCAACTGGATAAAGGAATGCTAAAATATTGACGTATATCAAATAGTGAAAGATTGTTATGATTTCTGAAAAGCCTGTGACGAAACGTGTTCAGTCTGGTGGCTGTGCGATCCATTGCCAGGATTGTAGTATTAGCCAGCTCTGTATTCCGTTTACTTTGAATGAATCTGAACTCGATCAACTTGATCAGATCATTGAGAGAAAAAAGCCTATTCAAAAAGGCCAAGAGTTATTTAAAGCCGGTGACGAGCTTAAATCTCTATATGCTATTCGCTCTGGAACGATCAAGAGCTACACGATTACCGAGCAAGGTGATGAGCAGATTACTGCATTCCACCTAGCGGGCGATCTTGTTGGCTTCGATGCGATTACTGGTGACCAACACCCTAGTTTTGCACAAGCGCTAGAAACTTCTATGGTATGTGAAATCCCATATGAGATTCTTGATGACCTATCAGGAAAAATGCCTAAATTGCGTCAGCAAATTATGCGCCTGATGAGTAACGAGATTAAAGGTGACCAAGAAATGATTCTGCTTCTTTCTAAGAAGAACGCGGAAGAGCGTCTTGCTGCATTCCTTTACAACCTTTCGACTCGCTTCTCTCAACGTGGCTTCAGCCCGCGTGAGTTCCGCCTAACGATGACTCGTGGTGATATTGGTAACTACCTTGGTTTGACTGTTGAAACAATCAGCCGTCTTCTAGGTCGTTTCCAAAAAGCAGACATCTTGAGCGTTAAAGGCAAATATATCACTATCGAAGATCACGATGCGTTGATGGAACTTGCTGGCGTTTCAAAAGAATAGTCTAGATATCAATGATGTAGTTCAATAATGAGCTACATCATGTTTCTCTCTTAAAACCTCTTATATTTCTCTTAATCTCTCCATAACTACGCTACATTATTTATATGTTCGGTCTGAAAAGTAGGCTTAGTTATGAGTATCTATAACAAAATTTTAGTTGTCGCAGACATTAATCACGATGAGCAGCCTGCTCTATTTCGTGCTATCCAACTTGCTAAGAAAAGCACCTCAACAAGCCACATCACTTTCTTTTTGTCGATATACGACTTCTCGTATGAAATGACATCTATGCTCTCTATCGATGAAAGAGACGCAATGCGCAAAGGCGTAATTCATCAACGCGAAATTTGGATGAATAAAGTCGCAGAACCTTACCTAGATGATTCTATTGAATTTAATGTACAAGTGGTTTGGCATAACCGCCCATACGAAGCGATCATTGCCGAGGTTTACAGTGGTGAGCACGACATCTTAATCAAAGGTACGCGTAAACACGATACTTTGGAATCTGTCATCTTCACTCCAACCGATTGGCATCTGTTGAGAAAGTGCCCTAGCCCAGTGCTATTGGTTAAAAACGATTTCTGGCCAGATCACGCGAAGATTTTTGCTTCAGTTCATGTAGGTTCTGAAACAGAAGCTCATTTAGAGCTTAACGATACGATGGTCGACAGATTGCTAGAGATCACCGGTCGTTTGGATGCGGAACCGTTCTTGGTGAATGCCTACCCTGTGACACCTGCGAATATTACCATTGAACTGCCAGAGTTTGATCCAACGTCTTATACCGATGCGGTTCGTGGCCATCACTTAACGGCAATGAAAGCATTGCGCCAGAAGCACGGTATGTGTGAAGAACAAACTGTGGTTGAACAAGGCTTGCCAGAAGATGTTATTCCTCGCGTCGCTTCTGAAAATAACGCTGCGATGGTGATTCTGGGTACAACGGGTCGTACTGGCTTGTCTGCCGTGTTTATTGGTAATACCGCGGAACATGTTATCGATAAGATTAACTGTGATGTGTTGGCTCTTAAACCGTCTGGTTACGTCAGCCCACTAGACCCTAACCTTTCGAAAGGTTAGGTCAGGGATAGTTTAACTTATAAAAAAACGCCTCAAGCATTGCTTGAGGCGTTTTTGTTTGTCTGTTGTAGGCGCATCTATTGCTCTACAACGATTATTCTTATTATACGTTCGTTACGTCGATGAACATTGACTCATCGATGTTAGAAGATGAAATTTCAGCTTCTTCGAATTCGTACGCTTTGCGGTCTTCACTACGGTCTAGTGGAAGGTTCACGAAGTCAAACAGCTCGCGGTCAGCCAGTTGGCTTGGACTTACGTTCTGGATTGACTTGAAGATCTTCTCAACACGACCTGGCGTTTTCTTATCCCAATCAATTAGCATCGCTTTAATGTTCTGACGCTGTAGATTCTCTTGAGAGCCACATAGGTTACAAGGAATGATTGGGAACTCTTTATGTTCTGCGTATTTGATTAGGTCCGTTTCACGACAGTAAGTCAGTGGACGAATAACAACGTTACGACCATCATCTGAACGAAGCTTTGGTGGCATAGCCTTTAAGCGCGCACCGTGGAACATGTTTAGGAACATGGTCTCAACGATGTCGTCTAGGTGGTGACCCAGAGCGATCTTAGTTGCACCAATCTTCTCTGCGAATGAGTACAAAGTACCACGACGAAGACGAGAACATAGGCCACACGTTGTTTTACCTTCTGGCACTTTCTCTTTAACCACTGAATACGTATCTTTATCTACGATGTAGTAAGGAATGTTCAGCGTTTCAAAGTACTCAGGAAGAATGTGTTCAGGGAACCCAGGTTGTTTTTGATCTAGGTTTACTGCCACAACATCAAATTTGATCGGTGCTGCTTCACGTAAACGTAGCAAAATATCTAACATCGCAAATGAATCTTTACCGCCACTAATACATGCCATTACTACGTCATTCTCTTCGATCATGTTGTAGTCGATGATGGCATTTCCAACATTTCTTCTCAGACGTTTCTGAAGTTTGTTGAATTCAAGTGTTTCTTTTCTATTATCGTTTTGGTTCATTGCGACTCTCACACCGTCGTATTACCGACTGTAGATTGCTAGTGGGACTGTTTTAGGGCGTGGATTATACGGATTTTTATTTGATGTTGAAATAGTAACGGCCGGATAAACAAGCTGAGTAATAGAAAGATTCTGCTTTTATTGTTCGATAAGCGCCTAAACGGCAGAGAAACGCGGCTTCACAAGCTCTCGGTTGGTATCATAGATAAAGAAAAGCAGCCTGATCTTATTCGATGAGGCTGCTTTAAGATATGTCGCAAAAACTTAGGGGGATGATTTCGCTAAGCTTTTACTTCACTAACAATGATTCTGTTAAAAATTATTGCGCGGGAATGTACGGCAATACGCGAACTGTTGGTTCTGGCAACGTGATGCTGTCACTTCCATTCAGTTCTTCTAAGGTGAATTTCGCTCGCCCTTCTTTGATTGGTAGTTGCTTACCATTTGAAAGCTCGATGTTACCTTCCAGCTTATTAGCGAACTCTAGCGTTAACCCTTGGATATCTGGCGTGAACCAACCAGAGAACATGCCGCTGACGTCTTCAAGCATCGCCTGCATCTGTGGCAATAGGTTTTCTATCTGTGCAACTTCTACTGTGCCAGCTAAAGGCTCTTGAGTCATCACAACTAAAGAATACGCACACTCTTGTTCTTTAGTTTGTACAAAGATAAGAGGATTTGCCGAGCGTAGATTTTGATCTACCGGTAGAAGCAGTTCATTGGCTGGAGAGACTTTTAGCTCTTCGTAGTGCTCTTCTTTTTCCATCCAAGCTTTGCTGATGTGACAGGTTTGCTGAGCTTGTTGATCAACAAAGAAGACCGCAACTTTGACATCATCATGCCCTTCTTTGGTGTTGTTTTTCAGCTGAGTATAAAGCTTAGAATACGTGAACATGTATTCTTGCGCTGAAGCAGGAAGAGAAACCCCAAGGCTTAATGAGGCTAATAAAGCGAGTGCTGTCTTTTTCATTATTATAATCTTGTCGAAGTTGAGCGTTTATAAATAGAAAGAGCAGCCAATGAGCTGCTCTTTTTGTGATATTACTGGTATAAGCCGACTATCGAAGGCAACCAAGTTGGTATCAAAATGAGTTACTTTTTCCAGTATACCTCGTTGTGACGGATCATAGCTTGTAAATCAGTCACATAGTCGGAACCTCGCTCAGAATATTTTAACAAGCCATTGGTGAGCTCTGTCGCCGTTGCGGTTGTTAAAAGATCATCACCTTGCGCATCAAGTTTTGCACGAATCACTCTTAGATCGGCGTAAGCACGATTACGATTAAGGTTCATGAAATACCGATGTACGGATTCTTGGCTTGAAGAGAATGTTGCGACTTCATGCGAGCTACCTTCGTTACGTTGTAGCGGAACAAGGCCACAACCTTTGGTGTAACACCAGTGTCCAAAATAGTTATTTGCTTTAGTGGCGAAACGAGATGTACCCCAAGCTGATTCATTGGCCGCCTGAGTTAACACAAGCGCTTCAGGTAGCACGTTTACACGATTCAACATTTCTTTCAGCCAAGCGTCATCTAAGCCCGATGAAGGTACAGGCAGGCTATACAGCTTCCCTAGTCTCTTTGCGTATGACGCGTCTTCAGAGTCAACATTGTTCAACCCCGTCTCTGAAAGCTTGGTTAGAAACGCACGTTCTTTGGTGATTCGCTTGTTTTCGATGTTGATACTTGGGCGAAGATAAGAAAAGAAGGTGTCTTTCTTTTTATTTACATCTTCAATCGCTGCGAAATCTGGCTTATCAGAAGAGACGGTCAAGTCACCAAAGTTTTGCTCTGAGTCTGGAGCCTTTTGCCCCGCTCGCCTGCGCTCTTCTTCTTGTTGGTAAAGCATTGGGCCAACTAACGAGATCGAGCCAACTAAGGCTAATGCTGTCACTTTTAGCGCAAGTGATTTACTTGCGCTTAATTTAGAGTTGTTATGCATCGAATACCTGTGGGTCTTTATTGTTGCTACCGTTGTGGTCGTCGTCGCTCTTTGGTCTGTCTGACGCGATCAGTTTGAGTTTAATGCCAAACATCTCGCGGTAAAGAATCCCTTTCACGTGGAAGAAGAAAGGTAAAACGAAGATAAGGCCAATGCCGTACATCATTGCCGCGACGATGAACATCAGCATTACTAATAGGTAGATAGAAGCAACGGTGAAGATTTTTTTGTTGACAGCACGCAGAGAAAGCAGAAGCGATTGCATTGGTGGTACTTTCTTATCGCAAATCAACAGGATTGAGTGGCTGAATGCAAGTGAGAAGTAAATCGACAGAAACGGCAGAATCATACCTGCGATGCCTTGAAGCATTAGGCTAAACAAAGTCACTAGAATAACCGGAACCGTAAACTGCAAACCTTTACCGATGTGGCGTACTTTGGTTTGTAGGCCAGCGGCGTGGCTCATTGCCATTAAACAGATACCGGCATAGATAGGCGCGCTGATCACTTCATAGCTAAAGTTCGCAATAAAAATCGATTCAACGATTTGTGGCGTGAACGACTCTGGGTCGATAACCGCATCCAAGATAACCGCAGGATCACCAAGCTGTAGTTTTAGTGCGATATAAAAGATAGCGAGCTGCACAAACATCAAAGCAATAATCGCTGGGGAAAACGAAAGAAAGTGACTTATCGTATGTTTCCAAGCTTCTTGGAATACAGCCGTTGCTTTGAGCTCATAATCGCCAGAAAGTGCACGGTTGATACTACCGCCCAAATTAAAATCTTTTTCGATGTCGTTGTTCATATTGATACCTAGGTGTGCCGATTAAGCGAAGCCACCTAACTTATTGATAAAAAATTACCTTCATTATACTCATATGTCGGATACAAACTAAAATATGAATCTGTAACAAGGCTTGCTTTTGCGTCTTAATGGTTAATAATTAGACACTTGTTAGGGTGTAGACCCAGTAAATAACAGTATGGTAAAGGATGTTTACTTTTACCTGCGAAATTTTTTATCTTCGAAAGGTAAAAAATGCTTTGAATTCACGTTTTTGGTGATTATGATGCGCGCCTTAAAGGTGTATAGCAACAGGTCTCAAATAGAACCAAGGTGGAGAAAAACAGACGTTGAACGCTAAAAAATCAGTAGGAAAGCCAGTAGTACAGCTAACTGGCATCAGTAAAAGTTTCGATGGTAAGGAAGTCATCGGCAATCTGGATTTAAACGTAAATCATGGTGAGTTTCTCACGATTTTAGGCCCATCAGGTTGTGGTAAAACAACCGTGCTAAGAATGATTGCGGGTTTTGAAACGGCAGATAGTGGTCAAATACTATTAGCTGAACAAAACGTAACCCAAGTTCCTGCTGAACAAAGGCATGTAAACACTGTATTCCAAAGCTATGCCCTATTCCCGCATATGACCGTTTTCGACAATGTGGCATTTGGCTTACGCATGCAGAAAGTTCCAAACAGCGAGATTGAACCTCGTGTAATGGATGCTTTGAAAATGGTGCGCCTAGAACAAATGGCACAACGAAAGCCACACCAGCTATCTGGTGGTCAACAGCAACGTATCGCAATCGCTCGTGCTGTCGTTAATAAGCCTAAAGTTCTTTTGTTGGATGAATCTCTATCTGCTCTGGATTACAAACTACGTAAACAGATGCAAATCGAGCTGAAACAATTACAACGCCAACTTGGTATCACGTTCATTTTTGTAACGCATGACCAAGAAGAGGCGCTGTCTATGTCTGACCGTATTATTGTTATGCGTGATGGCGTGATTGAACAAGACGGAACACCAAGAGAGATCTACGAAGAGCCTAAGAACCTATTTGTAGCGCGTTTCATTGGTGAAATTAACGTATTCGAAGCGACAGCGAAATCTCGTCAAGATGAAAAACGCATTGTTGCGACAATCGAAGGTGAAGAGTCCATTATCTATCACGATAAAGACGTAACACCGGGTCAAAAACTGCAAGTATTGCTTCGCCCTGAAGATCTTCGAATCGAAGAAATTAAAGAGTCAGAGCAACGCGGTATTGTTGGCCACATTGTCGAGCGAACCTATAAAGGCATGACATTAGATTCAGTCGTAGAACTTGAATCTGGTATGCGTGTCATGGTTAGCGAATTCTTCAACGAAGATGACCCTGATGTTGATCACTCACTGGGCCAAAAAGTTGCAGTAACTTGGGTTGAGAGCTGGGAAGTGGTATTAGAAGATGAGCAAGAAGTTTAATTTACAAAACGCAATTGTTGCTTTAATCACAGGTTGGTTAGTGTTGTTCGTGATGATTCCAAACATCATGATCATTGGTACTAGCTTCTTAACTCGTGATGAAGCGAACTTGATCGAGATGACCTTCACTCTCGATAACTACGTGCGTTTGGCTGACCCGCTGTATTTTAAAGTGTTGATGCACTCTTTCTATATGGCAATTGTCGCAACCCTACTTTGTTTGATTATTGGTTACCCATTCGCTTACATCGTGGCAAAAATGCCGGCGAAGTGGCGTCCAATCATGTTGTTCCTAGTGATAGTACCATTCTGGACGAACTCTTTGATTCGTACATACGGATTAAAAATTGTACTGGGTACGCAAGGTGTCTTGAACAAAAGCTTGTTAGCGTTAGATATCATTGATAAACCGCTACGTATCATGTACTCAGAAACCGCAGTAATGATCGGTTTAGTGTACATCCTACTTCCGTTTATGATTCTGCCGCTGTATTCAGCGATTGAAAAACTGGACGATACGTATTTAGAAGCGGCTAAAGATTTAGGTGCGAACAAACTGCAAACGCTATTGAAAGTGGTACTACCACTAACAATGCCGGGCATTATTGGCGGCTGTTTGTTAGTGCTACTGCCAGCGTTAGGTATGTTCTACATCTCTGACCTATTAGGCGGAGCTAAGAACCTATTGATTGGTAACGTGATTAAGAGCCAAGTGCTCAACGCTCGAGACTGGCCGTTTGGCGCAGCGACGAGTATCGCACTGACCATGGCAATGGCTGTGATGCTGTATGCCTACTACCGAGCAGGTAAGCTATTGAACAAGAAAGTGGAGCTAGACTAATGGGGCGCACAGTTAAGTTCAGCTTTATGGCGCTGGTATACGCCTTTCTATACCTACCTATTATCGTATTGATCGCTAACTCGTTTAATGCCAATAAGTTTGGTATGAAATGGGGTGGCTTCACCACTAAATGGTATGACGCGCTTATTAACAACGACAGCCTAATGCAGGCTGCGTGGCACTCGATCAACGTAGCGGTGTTCTCAGCAACAGCCGCAACGATTGTCGGGAGCCTTACAGCAGTAGCCCTATTCCGTTACCAATTTAAAGGTAAAGGCATCGTAAATGGCATGCTGTTCATCGTAATGATGTCTCCAGATATCGTAATGGCGATTTCGCTTCTTGCGCTATTCTTGGTAATGGGTGTTCAACTTGGGTTCTTTACCCTACTTGCTGCTCACATTACCTTCTGTCTACCGTTTGTTGTAGTAACGGTATACAGTCGCTTGAATGGCTTCGATGTGAAGATGCTAGAAGCAGCAAAAGACTTAGGTGCAAGTGAATGGACGATTCTAAAACAGATCATTCTGCCTCTTGCTAAGCCAGCGGTTGCTGCGGGTTGGTTATTGAGCTTCACTCTGTCTTTGGACGATGTAATCATTAGCTCTTTCGTAACCGGCCCAACGTATGAAATCTTACCACTGAAGATTTACTCAATGGTTAAAGTGGGTATCTCTCCTGAGGTAAACGCCCTAGCAACAGTAATGTTAGTGGTGTCGTTAATACTGGTGATCATTTCTCAGTCATTAGCGAGAGAAAAAATCAAGTAAGTCTCCTACTCTATATAGAGACTGGCTTGATTAAGAAGTTAAGAGACTTCAAGTTCAAAAAAAATGTTAATCATAAACAGAATGGTAAATTGCCATTCTGTTTTTCTATCTACTGCCTTCGGGCAACGTTTAGTTTGGAGCTAACGTCAATGAAAAAATGGGCTACTCTATTAGCTGGTAGTGCATGTGCGCTTTCAATGTTATCTGCACCATCATTTGCAAAAGATAACAAAGAATTGGTATTCATGAATTGGGGACCTTACATCAACAGTGAGATTCTAGAACAGTTCACTGATGAAACTGGTATCAAGGTGATCTACTCGACTTACGAGTCGAACGAAACCCTGTACGCAAAGCTAAAAACACACAACAAAGGCTATGACCTAGTTGTGCCGTCGACTTACTTCGTATCTAAGATGCGTGACGAAGGTATGCTACAAAAGATCGACAAAACTAAGCTGAACAACTTCAAGAATCTAGATACTAACTATCTAGATAAGCCGTACGACCCAAGCAACGACTACTCTATTCCACACGTAGTTGCGATCACAGGTCTTGCTGTTAACACTGACATGTACGATCCAGAAGATTTCCAAAGCTGGGCTGAACTATGGAAGCCAGAGCTTGAAGGTCAACTGATGATGATGGACGACACTCGTGAAGTGTTCCACATCGCACTGCGTAAGTTAGGTTACTCTGGTAACACAACCAACGAAAAAGAGATCGACGAAGCGTACGCTGAGCTACAAAAGCTTATGCCAAACGTTCTAGTATTTAACTCAGACAACCCAGGCGCGCCTTACATGTCTGGTGAAGTGGGTCTTGGTATGCTGTGGAACGGTTCTGCTGCTGCAGCGCAAAACGAAGGTCTACCAATCAAACTGGTTTTCCCTAAAGAAGGCGGTATCGGTTGGGTTGATAACTTTGCGATTAGCTCTGGTGCGGTAAACGTAGAAGCAGCTCATAAGATGATTGATTTCCTACTTCGCCCTGAAATTGCTGAGCAAATTTCTCGTGACACAGGCTACCTAACGGCCGTTAAAGCGTCTAACGAGAAGTTCAAAGATAGCCCTGCGCTATTCCCATCGCAAGAAGACCTTGATCGTGTTGAATGGCAAGCTGCGGTTGGCGATAAGACAGTGAAGTACGAAGATTACTTCATGAAACTTAAAGCAGGTCAGTAATTTAGCTTATTATCTAACTGTGGCTAAGTAACCAGTTTACTTAACAGGTCAACGTAGATAATCAATAAGTTAAAAATAAGAATATCAATGAATAGGCAGCTTAGGCTGCCTATTTTATTATATCGCTGCTATAATATAGCGCGATTTTTCGAAATCCTTTACCTTGGGTTCACTACCCAGCTCCAAATCAAACAAATGAACGGAACAGTAATGAAAAAAACACTGTATACCGGCGCATTGTGTGCTGCTACTTTACTTTCTACACCCTCTTTCGCAGCTGACCAAGAACTGTATTTTTACAACTGGTCTGAATATATTCCAAATGAAGTACTAGAAGACTTCACAGAAGAGACGGGCATTAAAGTCTACTACTCAACTTATGAGTCTAACGAAAGCATGTACGCTAAGTTAAAAACTCAAGGTACGGGTTACGACTTAGTGGTTCCTTCTACTTACTTCGTTTCTAAGATGCGTAAAGAAGGCATGCTTCAAGAGCTTGATAAAACCAAGCTAAGCCACTTTGCAGATTTGGATCCAAATTACTTAGATAAGCCATTTGACCCAAATAACAACTACTCAATCCCATACATCTGGGGTGCGACGGGTATTGGTATCAACTCAGACATGCTAGACAAGTCTTCAGTTAAAAACTGGGGCGATCTGTGGGATACGCAGTGGGAAGGTCAACTGATGATGATGGATGACTCTCGTGAGGTTTTCCATATCGCTCTATCTAAACTGGGCTACTCTCCAAACACGACTAACCCTGAAGAAATCAAAGAAGCCTACGAAGAACTTCGTAAGCTAATGCCAAACGTATTGGTATTTAACTCAGATTTCCCAGCGAACCCTTACCTAGCAGGTGAAGTGTCTCTTGGTATGCTTTGGAATGGTTCTGCTTACATGGCACGCCAAGAAGGCGCAACGATTGACATTATCTGGCCAGAAAAAGGCGCTATCTTTTGGATGGACAGCCTAGCAATTCCAGCAGGCGCTAAGAACACTGAAGCGGCTCATAAGATGATCGACTTCCTTCTTCGCCCAGAGAACGCTGCGAAAATTGCTCTAGAGATCGGTTACCCGACACCAGTTAAAACCGCTTACCCTCTTCTTCCTAAAGAATTTGCTGAAGACAAGAACGTTTTCCCACCACAATCAGTGATGGATAACGGTGTGTGGCAAGATGAAGTTGGTGAAGCGAGCGTTATTTATGACGAGTACTTCCAAAAACTTAAAGTAAACAACTAAGTTATTGTTAGTTAAGAAGTTAAGTAAATAAAGCGGCGTAAGCCGCTTTATTTTTTCAGATTCAGAAACTGATGTGTGTTATTAAAGACAAGGCTTAGGCCGTTAAAGAACCTTTCTCTGTACATAATAACTCGCCAACCAGTTTAGGCACCTCGATACTCGCCTTGCCGTAGCGCTTCTCTTCAAATTCACTTTCAACCGCACTTGGTTCGAGGTTTATCTCGATAGTATGTGCACCATGCATTTTCGCATCGTGAACAAAGCCTGCCGCTGGATAAACAACACCTGAAGTTCCGATAGAGATAAACAGATCCGCTTCTTCCAGTGCGGAATAAATGTCGCCCATTCTTAGTGGCATTTCGCCAAACCAAACAATATGTGGACGCATTTGTGCAGGGATTTGGCAGCAATGACAAAGTTCACCCGTTTCAATATCGCCTTTGTGCTCTACAACTTGATTGGATTCACTGCAACGCGCTTTTAAAAGTTCACCATGCATGTGAATAATGTTGTTGCTACCGCCTCTCTCGTGCAAATTGTCGATGTTTTGAGTAATGATGGTAACTTTGCCATCAAGCTTGTCTTCTAGCTCTCCTAGCGCCTTGTGGGCTGAATTGGGCTGAATGCTCTCACTTTGCAGGCCGTGACGACGCTTGTTATAGAAGGCTTGTACCAAGTCAGGATCTTTTGCGAACCCTTCAGGCGTCGCTACATCTTCGATTTTGTGGTTTTCCCATAGCCCGTCTTGTGCTCGGAATGTTTGTATCCCCGACTCTGCAGAGATGCCAGCGCCAGTAAGAATTACGATATTTCGATATGGGAAATGCATATAACGTCCTTTTAGATATGTCACTTTGTAACAGCTTAGCACTGTTCAAATTCCAACAATAGTTTTGGGGATTAGACCATAGTCTTAGGCAACTGAATTCATTGGCTATTTGTGACATAACTCGCTTGATAGTTGTGGTTGTTGTTACTCAAATTCTCTGTTTTGCTATCCATAGAAACAAAAAAGCGACCGAAGCCGCTTAGTTCTGTTCAACAGTTGTCTACTTGATGTGCTTTACCCCACCAAGTGAACAACGTTAGTCTTCGTTGATAGAAGAGATCTTATGGATAGAAAGATCCGCACCGTTGAATTCATCTTCTTCACTTAAGCGTAGGCCTGTTAGTTTGCTCAACACACCGTATACGATTAACGCGCCGACGAAAGCAACAGCAACACCTGCGACTGTACCAATCAACTGAGAAGCAAAGCTCACGCCGCCTAGACCCCAGAAAGCTTGTTGGCCGAAGATACCAGCAGCAACGCCACCCCAGGCACCACATACGCCGTGTAGAGGCCATACACCCAGTACATCATCGATCTGTGTTTTGTTTTGCATATAAGTAAATAGGTAAACAAACAGCGCACCTGCCACACCGCCCGTCACCAAAGCGCCAAGTGGGTGCATCAAATCTGAGCCCGCACAGATAGCGACGAGACCAGCCAAAGGACCATTGTGGATGAAGCCCGGGTCATTTTTACCTGCAATTAGAGCCGCAAGAATACCGCCAACCATGGCCATGAGTGAGTTCATTGCCACTAGGCCGCTGATGCCGTTGATTGCTTGAGCTGACATCACGTTAAAGCCAAACCAACCGACACATAAGATCCAAGAGCCTAGTGCTAAGAATGGGATATTCGATGGCGCGAAGTTGGTGTGTTTGCCTGCACGGATTCGACCTTTACGCATCCCTAAGAAGTAAACCGCAACCAAAGCAATCCAACCACCTACGCCGTGAACCACTACAGAGCCTGCGAAGTCATGGAACCCATAACCAAACTGGCCTTCTAGCCAATCTTGGAATCCAAAGTTGCCGTTCCAAATGATGCCTTCAAAAAATGGATAGATGAAACCAACCGTAAACAGTGTCGCAATCAAAATTGGGTAGAAACGTGCACGCTCTGCGATACCACCTGAAACGATCGCTGGGATTGCCGCAGCGAATGTCATTAGGAAGAAGAACTTAACCAGTTCATATCCGTTGCCTTGCGAAAGTGTTTCTGCGTCTGCAAAAAAGTGTGCACCGTAAGCAACCCAGTAACCGATAAAGAAGTAAGCAATGGCGGAGACACCAAAATCCGACAGGATCTTAACGAGCGCGTTTACTTGGTTCTTCTTTCGAACGGTACCGACTTCTAGAAAAGCAAAGCCAGCGTGCATCAAGAAAACCATGATGGCACCGAGTAATAGGAATAAAGTATCTGAACTTTGGGTAAGGGTTTGTACTGCACTATGAACTTGAGTCACCGTTTCACTCATTAAAGCATTCTCCTTCGCTTTATCTGATTTGCACTGATATCGTGCGATTCAATGTTGTAATTAATTAAAGACTCAACAGTGAACGCAAGATGCGTTCCAAGTGTGAAGGGTAATTTTCGTGCAACAGGTTTTACTTTTAAATTATTGATTAATAGCGCATAAATTTATTAGTGCACTTTCTTGGTTCTTAATAAGCGTAAAAATTGAAACAAGAATTGCACCAATTAAGGGAGTTGCACCATATTGAAGCGGTCAATACCATGCTTCATTCAGTTTTGTTGCTGATTAGAAACAAAAAGCCCAATGACCGAAATCATTGGGCTTTCAAAAGGACTATTGTGCTAGATAATTCGCTATCTAGTAAGTCTATGCTCGACTACAAGTTTGGACCTGTTGTCGGGTTTTGCGGTAGGTTTTGACTTAAACGCTGCATACCTTGATACATACGAATAAACCAAACCACAATCGCAACACCACCAAACAACATGCCTACATACGGGATGTAGTAAGCGATGTCATCGATAATGTGGTTTTGATACCAGTAATCGTTAACACCGATCAACACGCCATTAGAGGTCGCTACTGTCACGATAAGTACAACAAAGAACGTCAAGTTCAAGAAGAACGAGCGAATCAAGCCGTAGTAATGGGTATCCACTACTTCGCCGTCTTCACCTTTATCTAAACGATAGCCCGCGTAGATGATGGCAACCACACCAGAGAGAAGACAAGTAAATGGCGTAAAGCAGCTTAGTATGTAAGCGACCCAAATACCTTTATGAGGTTTGTTCATTCTTATTCACCCCTTCCGTTTTCTCTGTTGCTGCGTTAGCGCTTTGTTCAACGCCGTTTTTCTCTTGTTCCATCACTTCTTTGTACCAAAGATCATGGTGCTCTTTAGCCCAAGTCTCATCAACTTCGCCTGTTACCATGCCTTCTAGTGCCCCTTCCATACCGAACAAGCCGATGTAGATGTGGAACACGAAACCACAGATAAGGATCAAAGCAGCCAACATGTGGACTAGGTTTGAGAGCTCCATATCTCGACGGGTTTGACCGAAGATTGGGAAGTCTAAAACCAAGCCACTGATCGCAGCCACACTACCCATAACAATCAATAGCCAGAACAGTGCTTTTTCACCCGCGTTCGAAAACTCTGCAGATGGATGAGAACCTTTATGTTTCCCGACCATACCACCCAGTTTCATGAACCACTGTACATCGACCATCTTGAAAATAGACTTGCGCCACCACTTGATGAGAACAGCCATCAACAGCACATAGAAAATCGGGCCGATGTAGTTGTGGTATTGCTTCGCCAATAGAACGATGAAGCCCCAAAGGTCTGTTGGAATGTACGGCTTCAAGAAGTGCTTACCGTAAACCAACATCAAACCACTGAACGCCAGTGTTAAGAAGGTAAACGCCATACTCCAGTGCAAGGCACGGTCTAGTCGAGACCAACGTTTGATCTTACGGCCTGTTCTTGGCGCGCTTAGCATTAGCGGGCCAATCACAACGTACATCAAAGTCACGAAAGCAATACTGCCAAAGATAGCGACGGCACCGGCTGGTGACATCCACTTCTCTTTCAATATGTACCACGTTTGACCTGGAGTACTGATCAACACACCATGCTCAGCTGATTGAGATGTGGTGTAACCTTCCTCACCGTTTCTCACTTGTCGCCAAAAATCGGCGCCAGCAAGTTGTGTGATTTCTCGTTGAGCAGAGCTCGATTGAGTTTGTGATGAGTTCGTCTCAGATGCATGACTCATAGGAGAAAGCATTGTTAGTGCTGCCAACATTGGCAGCACTACAAGGAAGAGACGCTTAAACATTGTAAGCATATGTCTCTCCTACTTAGCTCTTAGTCGCATCGTAAGAAAGGTCGTTGCCGTCTGTCCAACCTGCACCTTTCGCACCACGTTCAACAACACGCTGACGGAAAACATCAGAAACTTTCTCTGCGTCACCCGCTAGCAGTGCCTTAGTTGAACAAAGCGAAGCACACATTGGCAGTTTGCCTTCAGCAATACGGTTCGCACCGTATTTTTGACGCTCTTCAACAGAACCTGGCTCTGTTTCTGGGCCGCCAGCACAGAAGGTACACTTGTCCATCTTACCGCGCTCACCAAACGCTTCCTGTTTAGGGAATTGAGGTGCGCCAAACGGACAAGCAAACAAGCAGTAACCACAACCAATACATAGGTCTTTATTGTGAAGTACGATGCCGTCTTCTGTATGTTCAAAACAGTCTGCAGGACAAACTGCCATACATGGCGCATCAGTACAGTGCATACACGCTACTGAGATAGAGTTTTCACCTGGTTCGCCATCGTTCAGTGTCACAACGCGACGACGTTGAATACCCCATTCCAGAGCATCATCATTTTCATTCTTACATGCAGTGACACAACCGTTACATTCGATACAACGCTTGGTGTCACAAAGAAATTTCATTCTAGCCATTTTAAGACTCCTTACGCTTTACGAATATTACAAAGGGTTACTTTCGTTTCCTGCATCAAGGTGACAGGGTCGTAACCGTATGTGGTTGCTGTGTTAGCAGCTTCACCAATAACGTAAGGATCAGTGCCTTCTGGGTATTTAGAACGCAAATCTTCGCCTTGGAACTTACCACCGAAGTGGAATGGGATGAATGCCAGACCCGGTTTCACACGACGTGTAACCATCGCTTTCACCTTAATACGGCCCTTCTCTGCACCCTCAACCCAAACATCGTCACCGTCTTTAAAGCCGATGTCGTTTGCATCTTTCGGGTTCACTTCAACAAACATCTCTTGCTGTAGTTCTGCTAGCCAAGGGTTAGAACGGGTTTCTTCACCACCACCTTCGTACTCAACCAAACGACCAGAGGTCAGGATAATCGGGTATTCGCCAGATTTGTCTTGCTCTTGAATCGACTTGTAAAGCGTAGGAACACGGAAGATAGCTTCTTTGTCGTCCCACGTTGGGTAATCAGCAACTAGGTCGCGACGTGGCGTGTAAAGTGGCTCACGGTGCAGTGGTACACGGTCTGGGAATGTCCAAACAATCGCACGTGCTTTCGCATTACCAAATGGGATACAGCCGTGTTTAATTGCCACACGTTGGATACCACCTGAAACGTCAGTCTTCCAGTTTTTGCCTTCAGCAGCCGCTTTCTCTTCTGCAGTTAGATCATCCCACCAACCCAGTTGTTTCAGTAGTTTGTCACTGAACTCTGGGTAGCCGTCTTTGATCTCACAGCCTTTCGAGTAGCTGTCTTCTGCCAGTAGGCTTTGACCTTCAAACTCAACACCAAAACGAGTACGGAAGTTACCACCACCTTCAGCAACCGTCTTAGACGTATCGTAAAGGATGTGTGTACCCGGATGTTTCATCTCTGGTGTGCCCCAACATGGCCAAGGTAGACCGTAAGTCTCGCCATTTGCTGGACCGCCTTCTGCTTCTAGAGACGTTTTGTGGAATGTGTGCCAATTCTGTTGGTGCTCTTTCAAACGCTCAGGGCTTTGGCCTGTGTAGCCGATTGTCCACATACCTTTGTTGAATTCACGTGTAATATCTTCAATCAGTGGTTGGTTGTTCTCAACACGGATGTTTTTGAACAGCTGATCAGAGAAACCAAGCTTCTTAGAAAGCAGGTACATGATTTCGTGGTCAGGTTTAGATTCGAATAGAGGATCAACAACCTTGTCACGCCACTGTAGAGAACGGTTTGACGCCGTTACACTGCCGTAGGTTTCAAACTGAGTCGTTGCTGGTAGCAGGTAAACGCCGTCGGTACGATCATTCATTACCGCTGCAACCGTTGGGTATGGGTCAACAATAACCATCATATCCAGCTTCTGCATCGCTTTTTTCATCTCTGGACCACGAGTCTGAGAGTTCACCGCGTGACCCCAGTAGAACATGGCACGGATGTTTTCGCGTTGGCGAATCTTGTCTTTGTCTTCAAGTACGCCATCAACCCAACGAGATACAGGAATACCTGCACTGTTCATTGGTTTTTGACCGCCGTATGCGTTGTCGTCGAAACGGCCTTTCACCCAGTCAAAGTCGATATCCCAAACTTTTGACCAGTGACGCCAAGAACCTTCAGACAAGCCGTAGTAGCCTGGAAGTGTGTCTGACAGTACGCCAAGGTCAGTTGCGCCCTGTACGTTATCGTGACCACGGAAGATGTTTGCACCGCCGCCTGATTTACCGATGTTACCTAGCGCAAGCTCAAGTACACAGTAAGCGCGTGTGTTGTTGTTACCAGTCGTGTGCTGAGTACCACCCATACACCAAACGATACAACCCGGACGGTTTTCAGAAAGTAGTTTCGCGGTGTGGTATACGTCTTTTTCACTAACACCAGTTACGCGTTCAACTTCTGCTGGGTTCCACTTCGCGACTTCTTCACGGATCTCGTCCATGCCGAATACACGTTGTTTAATGAACTCTTTGTCTTCCCATTGGTTTGCAAAGACGTGCCATAACACACCCCAGATAAACGCAACGTCAGAACCTGGACGAAGAGAAACGTAGTGATCTGATTTCGCAGCAGTACGCGTACGACGAGGATCCGCAACAACGATCTTACAGTTGTTCTTCTCTTTCGCGATCAAGATGTGTTGCATCGCTACTGGGTGAGCTTCTGCTGGGTTTGAACCAATGAACAGCATCGATTTACAGTTGTGCATGTCATTGAACGAGTTTGTCATTGCACCGTAACCCCAAGTGTTCGCAACACCGGCTACTGTGGTTGAGTGACAAATACGTGCTTGGTGGTCAACGTTGTTGGTGCCCCAAAGCGAAGCCATCTTACGGAATGCATAAGCTTGCTCGTTACTGTGTTTCGCACTACCTAGGAAGTAAACTGAATCAGGGCCAGACTCTTTACGAAGTTCTAGCGCTTTGTTACCGATCTCTTCAATCGCTTGTTCCCAAGAAAGCTTCTTCCACTTACCGCCTTCCAATTTCATTGGGTACTTAAGACGACGTTCACCGTGGCCGTGCTCACGAAGTGCTGCACCTTTCGCACAGTGTCCACCAGCGTTGAATGGGTGATCGAATGCAGGCTCTTGACCTGTCCATACGCCATTTTGAACTTCAGCGTAGATACCACAACCCACAGAACAGTGAGAACAGATAGTACGTTTCACTTCTGTTTTCGCTTCTGGATCGACTGATTTAGCCTGTGCTTTCTTCATCATACCTGGTGCAAATAGACTTGCGCCTACCACTGCGCCACCAGCAGCTAATGAAGTGTTTTTCATGAAGGCACGTCGAGACACACCTAGCTGATTGGTTTCTTTGCTCACACTATCGGAGCGTTTGACAAGTTTCATCCGTTATCTCCTAAAGTGTGTCGTAGTAATCGCGAATGTGTTGCGTCTCACGATACCCTGTCTTCTTCACGTCTTCTTTCGAAATTTCAACAGTTTCTGAAGCGGTTGCCACTTTAGTTGTACCAGCGACAACGGCACCAGCAACGGCTGCAGTCGTCAAGCCTTTGAGTAGATCCCTACGGCTTGTATTTATATCTTTATTATCTTTCATCATTGCTTCCTTACCTTACGGTAGATCTTTTTTTGGAGGCTTAATGCCCCTCTATCGATATAATCGCGTACTGCTCGATTACTCGTAATCAGTGACGTTTTTCACATCAATCTTTAATTTGTGCTTACTGCTTTTTGTATTCACGCTAAAACGCACTTGTTCTAACGTTAAGAATGCTTCACACAGTTGAGCGGCCGATTTGTAGAAGTTCGCGCTTTCTGCCCCTTCAAGCTGACGCGTGAAAGAGTTAAACCAAGGGCCAAGGTGCTTATTGAATACCGCCTGTTGCAGTGCTTCTTCTTCAGCCGTTAGCATCGCCATCACTTCACACAGTGCTGCGATATGATCTTCCGGCTCTTTCACTTGATCGTCACGCTCAATGCCTAAAAGCTCTAAGTCATGACGAATCTCTGCCAATGGTTTTTCCATCATGGCGCCAGTGCGATGCCAAGAACCAAATGGAACGACTTCTCCACGCCCAATACCGATGAACAAATCTTGATATTCGTCTTCAAGAGCTTCACGGTTTGATTCTGTTGCCGCTTGTTGAATGGCAATCCAAGCCTTTTGCATTGCGCTTTCAGACGCTTCAATATCGAGTGTTTTTAGAAAGTCGATCACCTCTTCAGAAGGTGCGCTGCGAAACAGTGCGGATAGAACCAAATAGATCTCAGTTCTTAGTGTCTGTTCTTGTGCCTGATCCAAATTCGTTTCCAAGGCTAACTCCTAGTATTTCAATTGTTTCAATGGGTCTTGAGCCATTGAATCGAACATATCCACCACACGGCAGTCTTCACACATAGCAATACGATTAATCGCTGCTTCATCTGAAAAGTGAGAGTGACCGCGTAACTTGTTCTGTAACATGTCAATCATAGACTGAGGTGCGAATGGTTTATGGCAACGTACACATTCCGCAGCTTTCTCTTCATGAATCACAACTGCTTTTTGACGTTCTTCTTTTACCCAGTTCATACGAGGCGTAAGAGTCAGAACATTTTCAGGACATGCCTTTTCACACAAGCCACATTGAATACAGTCTTGTTCTACAAATTTAAGTGATGGAGAAGCCCCGTCGGTATGAAGCGCACGTGTCGGACACACAGCCACACAGCTCATACATAACGTACAATCTTTGCTATCACACGAAACGTTGCCGTAAGGTGCGTTTGACGGAAGCTCAACAATATTTTCAACAGGAATACGAGCTGAAGACATCGCATCAAGTGCTGTAAATAGACGTTGGCGCTTGTTGCCTTGAAGATCGCCAAGTGCAAGGTCGAATGAATCCACACAAAGTGTTGGAGGACATTCACGTAGAGATTCTAAGTACAGAATATCGATGGTTTCTTTTGGAATACCGATTTGATCTAGTAGTTCTTGAGCAATCCCTACTTCGTTATTCAGAACACGAATGATCGTTTCTGGCATAAAGCGAGATGCGGCAAACAGAACCTGAGTTGCGCCATTAACTAAAGCTGCAAACCAAGTATCGATACCAATAGATGGCAGTTCTTCTACGACAATTGGAATCACGTTATCTGGTAGCGCCTTAAGTGCCATCACGTTATAGGTTTCATGACGCGAGCTACAGATAAGCACTATGGGATCCAGACCGCCCGCTTGCTCATAGTTCGCTAGCGTACGTTCAATAAACTTTTGAGTGTCGTCAGGGTTTGGAAGCGCATAGGTAATCGCTTCTGTCGGACAGCTCGTTGCACAAGTACCCACGCCTTGACATAGGTAAGGGTTAATCTCGATCTTATGACCCGTCTTATCTGAGCCTTCACTTGAAAGTGCACCAGCAGGACAAGCATCAACACAACGCTCACAACCTTTAACACCACGAGAACTGTGTGCACATAGGTCTGTGTCCAAACGGAAGAACTTAGGCTTATCAAACGTGCCCATTAACGTAGGAATTTCTTCTAACGCTTCAGCCAGTTTTGGATAACCACGACCTACTGGGTAATAACCAGGAACAGGCACTTCTTCAGTCATGCAGCTATTCAGACATAAGTCCAAAACCACATCAAAACAGTCATGATTGATTGCTACTTTTGCAAGGTTATTGGTTCGGCCTTTGTTTTCGATTAGAACTTCGAACGTACCAAGGAACCCTGAAACCTGAACAGCATTTGCGTAGTAAAGCTCTGACTCAGTATTCGTCGCCTTCACACCATCTGTCGAAAGCAGTGTTAGGCTTGTTAACTGAGGTAATTGAGCCGCAGCACTTTCAATGATCGCAGTTGGACCAATAACAAGTGTATTACCGCCGCTTTCGTAGCTAACAGTAGGTGGAATCAGATTTGTTAACTCAACTGTATTTTCAAATGCATACAGTCTTGCTTTAGCGTTATTTGAATTTGCTTGTTCTAATAATTGTTTAAGCATTGCTCAGTTCCATCTTTGGACATGGATAATCTGTTCAACCTTTATTGTAGTAAGCGAGAGAGAACTTGCTGAGTAATCCGTTAACAACTAACCCTTTAGCCAGTGTGTCGTTCGTCAGACCGTGAACTCGTCTATCTACAAAAAAGTTGATAATGAACGTTATTTTGCAAATGCCATGCCAATTTAATATGCCTTATATTTCAGTGATTTAATCCTATATAACGTTTATTGTGCGTATAAAAAAACCGCTTGGGACATTTTGTCGCAAGCGGTTCATTGAGTGTTTAGTCAAAATGTACCTATTCTTTGTGTGGTATATTTTGTCCCACCTCTTTAAGGTCTGCTTCGTCTGACATTGTAGCGTTATTATCCGATACTGTGTTTTTATACAGTTCTTTTTCTTGTTCGGTTATTTCGGCACTTTCTGACGTTTCAAGTTTATTATCAGATACCTCAAGATCGCTTTCAGAATTTTCTAAAACTTCACCTTCGTCTTTATTATCAATGATTTGCTCTTCTTCTGGCGCAGTTTCTTCTTCCGTTTTGTCTTTAACCCAATCACGCAAGGTTTCCGCAACCCCTTCAGAAAGAGACTTCAAATTACTGTAATCGTCGTCGTAATCATCTAAACCATCACGAACGTTGAATTCTTCTGAGAGGAATAATTTACGCAATGCCGCTTTTTTTACGCTTTCTGAAGCTTCTGACACCAATAATTGAGCAACAGACAAGTCTTCAGTCGTTTCTGATGCTATCTCCTGAGAGTCAATAGTTTGAGAATCGACAGCGTGTTCTGGAGACTCTTTTTCCAAAGTTCCACGTTCTAGTGACTCCGATGTTTCTGCGTCTATAGATGAAGCAGCAGACGAAGCCTCAGTGGAAGTAAGCTCAGTTTCCTCAAGCGTTTGTTGCGCTTCTAAAGGTTGGTCGGTTGATTCATCAAGCTTTCGTTGAGACCAACGGCTAAAAAAGTTAGTTGCCATTTGATCGACCCGCGCCTTTACGTTTCTTACGTCTTGCTTCTAATAACTCGCCATGACGACCGATGAATGCTTCCATCCAAGCTTGTACAGGCAATGGCATGTCGTAAGACAATACTTGGTTATCTCCGTCCATGTATTGGCCTGCGACTGTTTGTGATGCTGTCAGTAATTGAATAATAGGTTTACCGGAGTCAACATTATCCATAACTAAGAATAGCTTAGGTTGCTGAGAGCTTAGATTGAAGCGGTAGTCGGTACGTTCGTCTTTGTGCAACTGAAGCAAACATACGTCTGGGGTTTCATGTTCAGGTGATAATTCAAAACCGATGAGTTCCCATTGAGTTGTTACCCAAATGCCAGTTTTGATCTCTTTCTCTATTCTTTGGACACCGATTGGCCAAGCTGCTTCTGTTTTTTCATATTGTTCTTTGAATTCTTTTATCTCAGACATACTTCACCCAATTGATTTTCTTTGGTCTGAATGCACTTAGGACATTTTGTACTGTGCGCAATCATATACACCCCATAAAGCAATAAACACGCCAATACATTTTAAGTCCTGCTCCGTCTTTAGTGCGTTTGTCGTAAAGTTACCCCTATAACGTTAGTCGATCGCGCTGGTTTGAGACAGTTAGTCTCGGTGAACTCTCATATTTTGCGCTATTTTAATCGAATGCTTCATGTTTTCTCGAATAGCCGCTATTTTGGAATGAGAATTGCTAAATGCTTGAGTTAAAGCTAAGACTGACTAAGTGACAGAGAACGCATGTATTCTAAAGAGTCGTATGATGACTCTTGCCTAACTTCTTATCCCTTATAATCGCTATCTCATTAAGTAGGACGTGACTGTGGTAAAACCAAACATAATAAAAACCAGTGAAAACCCACTTCAGACCATCGAAGTTGAAGTGTTTGATGAATATGGCGAAAAGCTAACGAAACAAATTGCGTGCGAGCGCCCTCTTACCGTTATGTTGAACTGGAAAGAGATCGTAACTCTAATGACATTGGGTTCACGCCCGGAAGCATTAGTCTTGGGTTATTTGAAAAACCAAAGCTTCCTTTCTGATCCAGAAGCCGTTGAATCAATCATCATCGACTGGGAAACCAGCTCAGCAGCGGTTATCACCAAAGAAGATACGAGCCAACTTGAGCAAGCGCTTAAGAAGAAGACAGTTACCTCTGGCTGTGGCCAAGGTACCATGTATGGCAACGTGATGAAGCAATTGGAAGATTACCAAGTGCCTCAAACCAAGATTAAGCAATCTGAAATCTATACGGCTCTAGAAGCGCTGACTCATTATAACGACACCTACAAGAAAGCGGGTGCGGTTCATGGCTGTGCTGTTTGCAAAGACGACAAGGTTCTATCGTTTGTTGAAGATGTTGGCCGACACAATGCCGTTGATACATTGGCTGGTGAGATGTGGCTTAACAAAGAGACAGGTGAAGATAAGATCTTCTACACCACAGGCCGTTTAACGTCTGAGATGGTGATTAAGGTTGCGCAGATGGGAATCCCTGTTCTACTGTCACGCTCTGGCGTTACACAAATGGGCTTAGATTTAGCGCAGAAGTTCGGCATAACAACGATTGCTCGTGCTAAAGGCTTGCGCTTCCAAGTCTTTACAGGTGCAGACAAGATAGATTTTGACGTCAAAGGCGAGCAGTAAACGTAAAGTTAACTCGTGCTTAGTTAATTTGTTAAATGGGTGCAGTATCAGCTGCACCTTTTTTATATCCTTAAGTTTCCATTCCAATTCGTCCCCGATACAGGTTTCACGCTTCAGACCATCTAAACCTACACGTATCATGTCTTAAATTAGCTTTTCCTAAAGCAAATCTTGATTTAACACTCCAATAAGCTATTAGTTACATATTCATCAATTTAATGAATCTATTAATAAAAGTTAAAGATGAATATCAACGTCACCGGCTTAAAGGGAATTAACCATGAGTAATCAATCGGAACCTCAGCGTAGACCGCTGTCTCTTTCTATTCGCAGTAAGTTTATTTTAATCAACCTCACCCTGTTTATTTCTGTTTTTATCTATGCCATCTACGAGCAGTTCAGCTTAGACAAATTGGAATCACTGGAGCTCGCTGCGACCGAAAACCTCAGAAGCTCAGTCGATTTATTAACGCTTAGGCGACATGAGAAAGACTTCTTGTCTCGACACGATCAAAAATACGCAGAGCGTTTCGATAAAACTGCCGACACATTGAATCAAAGATTGGTGACGTTGAACCAAACCCTAACCTCGCACGAGCTTCACCTTACCGATCAAATGACTAAAATCTCCGATACCCTTCATCAGTACCAGAAACAGTTCCATCAGATCGTCAATCAAGTGAACGACATTGAACGCACAACCCCACCTTTAGGCTTTGTCGCAACCCTCGATGGAAAAAGAACAGCGCTGAAATCAGCAATCGAATCAGAATCAAGTTTGGCACTGGAACTTGCGTTGTTAGAGCTGATCGAAAAAGACTTCCATTACCTCGCACATATTAATAGCCAAACGAATGCGGCGTTAACCAATGCTCTTGTTGAGTTTGAACCCTACTCCCAAACTTCGATTGCGACTGAACAAGCCTATTCCGAATATAAGGCCGCGGTTGAAACTCTGTTGGTTGCTAACAGCAATCTAGGTTTGTCTGCAGAGTTGGGGCTTAGAGGCGCCTTACGTAGTAATGTTCATCAAACAGAACAAGCCGTTGAAGAAGTGCAGAATGAGATAAGCCAAGCGATTACAGCGGCAGTTAGAAACACACAAAACATGTTACATCTGTTTGGTGCAGCTATCGTCGCTCTGCTTTCTCTGTTATTGGTGTTCATCGGTCGCAACATCCTGGGTCGTATCAAAGCGATAAACGTGATGATGGAGTCTATTGCAAATGGAGATGGAGACTTAACTGTCAGAATGAACGCCAAAGGTAACGACGAACTGGCTCAACTTGCTCACTCGTTCGATACCTTCATCAATAAACTGCACGGCAACATCAAAGAGCTATCCGGCGTGATGACGGTGCTGACAGACAGTTCATGCAGTTCTGAAGAAGCGGCAGTCAAAAGCATGAGCAATGCAGAGAAACAAAAGCAGCAATCTGAATCGGTAGCGACGGCAGTTAACGAGTTAGTGATGACGAGTAATGAGGTGACGGCGAATATCGAAAATGCCGCAACCAATGCCGAGAAGATCAAAGAAAATGCCCATCAAGCGCTACAAAAGACACAATCAACCAACGACAGTATTAATGTCTTAGTAGAAAACATTGCAGAGTCTCAGGATCTCATCGTTCAGCTTGAAGAACAAAGCCGTGAAATCAATCAGGTGGTGACGACTATTCAAGGTATTGCTGAGCAAACTAACCTATTGGCACTTAATGCTGCGATTGAAGCGGCGCGTGCTGGCGATCATGGACGAGGTTTCGCTGTGGTAGCATCCGAAGTACGAGAGCTTTCACTAATGACCAATGATTCAACCCATCAAATAGAATCTACGATTCATGGTTTAACCACTGGGATAGACAAGACCGTCGCTAAGATGACAGCGAGCTTAGAACAAACTGAGCTGGTGAAAAACCAAACCAAAGACGTGGTGAATGCGATAGAAGGAATACACTTTCAAGTTGGCGAGATGTTTGACTTAAACAGCCAGATCTCAACAGCGTCTGAAGAGCAATCGATGGTTTCGGTTGAGATTGACCGAAACATTACTGATATCGCTCACCTTGCTAGTGATACCTATACTGTGGTTTCTGGGTCGGTGCGTTGCAGTGAACAAGTCTCGAGTGTGAGTGTGAAGCTAGAGAAGATTGTCGCGCAATTTAAGTATTAGTGAATAGCGCAAGCTAGTTGATTCGTGTGGTATGGAAAAACAAAAGGCCTCTATCTTATTACCAAGATAGAGGCCTTTATAATTTTGAATACGTACTAACGTGTTATTACGTATCAGCTCTCGCTACACGGTATTAGCCGCGTGCTTTCAAGAACTCAGCGTAAGTACCGCGGAAATCGTTGATCTTGCCATCTTTGATTTCAAGGATACGAGTTGCAAGCGAGTCTACGAATACACGGTCGTGAGATACGAAGAACAATGTGCCTTTGTAGTTCTCAAGAGCCAAGTTAAGCGCTTCGATAGATTCCATATCCATGTGGTTTGTTGGCTCATCCATTAGAAGGATGTTTGGTTTATGCATCATGATCTTACCAAGAAGCATACGACCTTGCTCACCACCAGAGATAACCTTTACAGATTTCTTAATGTCGTCTTGACCAAATAGCATACGACCTAGGAAGCCACGAACAACTTGCTCGTCTTCGCCTTCTTGACGCCATTGGCTCATCCAATCAAACAGGTTCATGTCTTGTTCGAAGTCATGTGCGTGATCTTGAGCGTAGTAACCGATGTTTGAGTTTTCAGACCACTTGTACTCACCAGTGCGAGGCTCAAGAGCGCCAGCTAGTGTGTTAAGTAGTGTTGTTTTACCCACACCGTTCTCACCGATGATAGCAACACGCTCACCTACTTCGAAAATACCGTCGAACTTGTTGTATAGGTCTTCTTCAAAACCTTGAGATAGGTTTTCAACCACAAGTGCGTTACGGAATAGCTCTTTAGACTGTTCGAAACGGATGAATGGGTTTTGACGGCTAGACGCTTTAACTTCGTCTAGTTGGATCTTATCGATCTGCTTAGCACGAGACGTTGCTTGCTTCGCTTTCGATGCGTTAGCAGAGAAACGAGATACGAACGTTTGAAGTTCAGCAATTTGCGCTTTCTTCTTAGCGTTGTCAGACAGTAGACGCTCACGAGCTTGAGTCGCAGCCGTCATGTACTCATCGTAGTTACCTGGGAATAGACGAAGTTCGCCGTAATCAAGGTCAGCCATGTGTGTACAAACAGAGTTTAGGAAGTGACGGTCGTGCGAAATGATGATCATTGTGCAGTTACGTTGGTTTAGCGTGTCTTCCAACCACTTGATGGTGTCCATGTCCAGGTTGTTCGTTGGTTCGTCAAGAAGCATGATATGCGGGTCTGCAAACAGCACTTGAGACAATAGAACACGAAGTTTCCAACCCGGTGCTACTTCGCTCATCAGACCGAAGTGCATTGATTCTTCAATACCTACCGCTAGAAGAAGCTCACCAGCTTTAGCTTCTGCCATGTAACCGTCCATTTCAGCGAACTGAACTTCAAGGTCAGCCACTTTCATGCCGTCTTCTTCGCTCATTTCTGGCAAAGAGTAAATGCGGTCACGCTCTTGCTTAATAGCCCAAAGCTCTTTGTGACCCATGATAACCGTGTCGATTACCGTGAATTCTTCGTAAGCAAACTGGTCTTGGTTTAGCTTAGCAACGCGCTCGTTTGGATCGTAGCTTACGTTACCAGCACTTGGCTCAAGTTCACCAGATAGGATCTTCATGAACGTCGATTTACCACAGCCATTCGCGCCGATTAAACCGTAGCGGTTGCCTTCGCCGAACTTAACTGAAATATTTTCGAAAAGTGGCTTAGCGCCGAATTGTTGGGTGATATTTGCTGTGGAGATCAATGCCATTACCTTTTTAATGTGAAAAACGCCGCAACGTTACTTGTTCAGGGCTTTAACTGCAAGTATTGATTGCAATTACTGGCCATTAAGTGAGTGATAACCTAGCCAAATCATAGTTTGAACTGACTCACATTTTTGGTTTTCTATTTATCGCCGTAAAACCGTCGATTTTAAGGAAAAACAAAATATCGAACAGCGCACCATAATGGGCGGTATATAACGTCCCAAATCATGCCAACCATTGAATATATCGTATGCTGATTGGTCACAGTAAAAGCCAACCCGATCAACGCAACAGAAGACATAATAAAGATGCTCAAATACTAGCCTAATCCCTGACAATTTCATGACAAAATCGCTCGAAACAGGAATAAAGTACTCGCCCCCGACACGGGGTTGGATTTCACAAAGTCAGATTATCTAACTATAGTAATCCTAACCTCATAATTCTAAGAGACTTTTATGCGTTCACTATCGCGCTTCTTAATCCTCACTTTGGCCATTCTCTCTTGGCCTAGTCATGCCAACTTGGAATATGACTTACAATCTCAGCCGCAGGTATCCGATTCTGCTGTTGATCTCGATGATCGAATTGATTCGTTACCCGACCCCCTCTTTATGGAGCCGTCGGACAGACGCCAAGTCAATATATTGCTCGCTGAAGTGCTACAAGTTCAAAAGCAGGAAATCAAAACCTTCGAGCAACAGATAAAAGCCTACAGAGCAAACAACGACGCCGAACAATGGTTTGCCGTTCAAACCAGCTACGTCACGTTGAATAGCTTGAATGTGAGCAAGCAACACCTGTTAGAGCAGACGAACTCCGCTAATAAAGAGCGCCTAACGGGTTTTGGCCCTTACGGCGTAACTCAATTTAAACAAGAGTGGGAATTAACCAAGCTCAACATTGAGTATCTTGTTTACTTCCAGATTCGTAGCTTTAAAGCGCTCGTTAAAGACATCTTTATTTCGCCAGTGCCTGTGATTGGTGCATCGTTAAAAGTGTTGTTTATCTATTTTGGTTTAGCGTGGTGGCTTGCCAACAGCACTCGCTTGATCGAATTGTTCAGAATTAATTTTCTTGAAGCGAAAACGAACCCTCCATTTTTAGTACGTGTGATCTGGTACATCAGCCGCGCTGATCGTGCGATTGCTTGGTTAATTGCGATTACGCTTTCTCTAAGAGTGCTCTCCAGCATCCCTAGCCTGCAACACCTGATTTTCCTTGAGATCTTCACTTGGTGGATTCTAGGTGGTTCGATTGCTATCAGCTTTATTTTGGAATTTGCGTATCGTTTGGGCCGCACATCTAATCAAGAAGTGATTGCGCTGCGCCTATCGACCATTCGCCGTTATGTTTGGAGCTTCATTGTTGCGGGTGTGACTTTGCAAATATCGAGTATCACGCTAGGCAAAGGCACTATCTATAGCTGGATCTACAGCGCCCTATTTTTCTGGTTTGTACTGGTTACCATTTCAGTGCTTAGATTATGGCGTGCGAAAGTCTTCGATACGCTGCAACACATCTCTGATCGTCCGGTATGGGTGAACTGGGCAGTAAACCGCAAGGATACCTTCTTACTTAATATATTGGCGACGGCCATTGGCATCGTATGGTTGAGTGTTTACAACTTCCAACACCGCATCATGGCCTTACTGTCTAATTACACACTGTTTAGCCAAGCTTTGGCGTACCTGTTTAGAATTGAAGTGGCTAAGCAGTCTGACCTTGACAAGAATCAGCAAAACTTGGTTCGAATCAAAGGCGATCAAACCTATGAATACATCCTACCGGGTAATATCGACAGCACGCTGATTGATTACGCCGGTGATGAGGTTAAGCAACTGTCTCGCTACTTGATGTCAGACAGCCCTGCTATCTGTATTGTTTCAGGTGAACGTGGTGTGGGCGCAACAACGCTGCTTTATACCCTGCTGCACAAAGTCTCTAACGCTGAGCCTGTCTACGTAAGTTGCCCTTACGCGGGTTACCAAGAGCTGTTAGCACATCTAGCGGTGAGCATCGGTTTGGAAGAAAAAGCGACTGAGATTCAGATCTTGGCGCATCTTCGTAAAAGCAAGACCACGTACCTGATTGCGATCGACAATGCACAACGTCTAGTTAAGCCAATGGTTGGCGGCTTGTCTGATTTGATCCGTTTAACCAACCTATTGCGCCGTTCTAAAAAGAACCACCGTATCGTGATTTCGATTGCTAAATCGAGCTGGCGATTTGTCGATCGTGCGCGTGGTGAACGTCTGCTGTTTGATTTGGTGTGTTTTCTACCACGTTGGACTGAGAAACAAGTCGGTGAGCTTTTAAACAGCCGTATCAATACGGAGCTTGAGAAGCCGTTATCGTTTGATGGTTTAGTGGTGCCTAAACAGTGGGACCAAGATGACATGAGCGAGGAAGATCGCGCCCGCCAAGGTTTCTACCGAATCTTGTGGCATTACTCTGATGGTAACCCTACCGTTGCTCTTCGCTTCTTCCGACTCTCTTTGAATCGAAACAAAGATACCGATCAAGCAGTGGTGCGCTTGTTCCATGTTCCTGAAGCACAGGAGCTGGAAAACATGCCAAAACCTATGTTGGCTGTGCTTCGTTCTATCGTGCAATTGGAAATCGCTTCTCCGGAAGTATTGTCTGATTGTACGCAGCTAAGTACGGCTGAGATAACCGGTATTCTGCGTTACTTTGAAAGCCGTGGTTATATTGGTTGGCATGAAGAAAAGGCTCGAATTTCCGAGCACTGGTTCCGCCACATTACTAACGTTCTCGACCGTCAACATCTACTGGTGAAGTAAAATGAAGAAGTTATTTATCCTACTATTTGTTGGCTTGGCAAGTGCTGTCAGTTTCCCGACCTTTGCGACGGAAGAGTTAGCCAATGTAGAAAACATCTCAAAGATAGCTAGCCTAGTGCGATGGAGCGGCGTGTTCTTCTCCATGATCGTTATTGCTGCGATGTGGTTACTGCTCAAGTTCATCAACTCAATGGTGACCAGTTTTGGTAGCCAATTCGTGCAATACCGAATGCTGCTACAGAAACTGCAGTCGTTTACTCAGTTCTTTATCTATGTGAGCACAGGTCTTATAGTGTTCATGATGAGCTTTAGAATCAACGACCAAATACTGGCTTTGATTGGTGGTACCCTCGCCGTGTCAGTCGGCTTTGCGCTTAAAGATTTGGCAGCTTCATTCATCGCGGGCATCACGGTAATGATTGATAGGCCCTTTCAAGTTGGTGACCGCGTCACGTTCGAAGGCAACTACGGTGATATCATTACCATTGGTTTGCGTTCAGTGCGAATGAGAACCCTGAACGATGACATCATTACCATTCCGAACAACAAGTTCTTAAATGAAGTGACCACCAGTGGTAACTACGGTGCGTTGGACATGCAGGTGGTGATTCCGTTTTACGTTGGTATGGATGAAGACATCACCCTAGCCCGCGATCTGATTCAAGAAGCGGCGTCTTCAAGTCGTTATATCCACTTGCCGAAACCTGTAACGGTTTTGGTTAAACAGACGATTACCGATAACTACCTAGCAATACAGCTAACTTGTAAGGCTTACGTTGTGGATACTGCGTATGAGAAGCTGTTTGAAACCGACATTACTTTGCGTGTGATGAAAGAGTTTAAGAAGCACAACATCAACCCACCGAAAATTTCAGTAGCGGCGCATTAGGCTTGATGCTTTAGACGTTTGTTGCTTATAGCAAATGACTAGCCATAAATAAAAACACCTCCGAACTTATCGCAAGTGCGGAGGTGTTTTTTATGAGCTTTTTATCTTTAAGCTAATAGTCCTATTGATGCTAAACCTTAAAGTATTTCAATTGCTCAGTAAGGTGTTCTGTAGTGTTCGCCATTTTCTGACTGTCTTCTGCGAGCGATTGTGAGGCTTGGAGTACCTCATTTGCAGCGAGATGAATCCCAGTAACACTTTCACTCATTTCAGTGGCTACCGTGCTTTGCTGCTCCGAGGCTGCGGCAATTTGTGCCACCATGTCATTGGCGTTATGCAGTTCATTCACAATCACATCGAGTTGTTGACGAGTTTCGTTAGACGCGACAACACTGTGATCAACCTTCTCGTTACTGCTTTGCATTGCCTTAAAGGTCCGTTCTGCTTGTTGAGTCAGTTTCTCAATCGTGGATTGCACTTCGTTAGTTGAATTTTGAGTGCGGCTAGCAAGATTTCGAACTTCATCAGCAACCACTGCGAATCCTCTGCCTTGCTCTCCTGCACGTGCCGCTTCTATTGCTGCGTTGAGCGCTAACAAGTTCGTTTGTTCTGATACATCACGAATCACACCAACGACTTGGCTTATTTCGGTGACGCCTGATTGAAGATCTCTGACTAAGTTGTTCGCGGTCGAAATGTTCTCTGAAACCTGAGATATAGTCTCAGACGTTACCTGCATGTTTTGGTCGTTCTGGTTTGCGTGGTCAACAACCTTATTGGTGCTCGCTGCGGTATTCTCGGCATTCACAGCGACATCGGAAATGGTTGCACTCATCTCTGTCATTGCAGTCGATAGTAATTCAAGCTGTGCATGTTGTGAGTTAACACTGGTTGCTGCTTCTTCACTGGCTTGAGCAATGTGGCTCGCCATGTTGCTGGACAAATCCGCCGATTCATTGGCTGTGCGAAGCGTGCTTTGCAGTTTGTCGAGCATGGTATCAATTTGCTGACTCATATCGCCCAGTTCATCTTTGCGTGTCATGTTCATGCGTACACGAAGATCGCCATCAGCAATTTTGTGGGTGTTGTCGATAAGCTTGTTAAGTGGCACTAGGATATTATTTGAAATTGCGTAACCCATCGCAAACAACAAGCCTGACAATACGACCGCAACCAATCCCTCTTTGAGCGCCAATGCATAGAACGCCTCTTGGATGTCCGCAACTAGGATGCCCGAGCCAACAATCCAATTCCACTCTGGGAACAGTTGTACGTAGGAGATCTTGTCTTTGAGTTCACCTTGCGGGCTCATCCATTGGTAATCAAGAAAGCCTTTCTCTTCTGGAGTACGAGAAATGGTGACCATCTCACGCCAGTGGTGTTTCCCCGCACCATCTTTAAAGTTACCCGCGTTCTTGCCATTGAGTTCAGGCTTTAATGGATGGATAACAACGTTGAGTTGCTGGTTTAAGATCCAGAAGTAATTGGTGGTGTCATAACGAAGGGTTTCGATCGCTTGAAGTGCTTGTTTCTTTGCGACCTCTTCACCGAGCACATTACGTTGGTTGTAATAGTAGCTCGCTAAGCTGACTGCAGTTTCGACTTGAGCACTGAGCTTATCTTGGCGCTCTTGCATGGAACTCGCACGCTGCTGCATTAGATTAAAAGTGGACGCCATTACCAATAGAACAACCGATAAAATGACGATGGAGACGAGTTTTGATTTGATAGATAAGTTACTTAATTTCATAGCTGGCTGACTTTATTATTTGTTTTGATTATGGATTTTCGGCCAAGGTATCAAAATTTCGTACAGTTCAGATGATATGCATCAAGATCAAAAGATATACACTGTGTTACATAACCAAAAAGAGGTGCTCGTCAAACCGGCAGAGGTTGAGATTTGGTTTGAGATAGATTAATAGTGCGGAATTTTCGTGCTTGGGCTAAAACGTTCGTGCAATAGCCCAGGCGCGTTAGAAATATTATCAGATGATGATATCAGTGAATTGGTTCTTAGAACTTATAGGTTTGATACTAGCAATTGAGGCGTCGCTTTCTGTTGAAGATAGATACTAAAGCAACTTCCCTTACCTACCTCCGATTCAACTCGGATCTCGCCGCCAGTTTGGCTCAAGATACTCTGAGACACTGACAACCCTAAGCCTGTGCCATCACGTTTGGTGGTATAGAAAGGCGAGAAAATACGTTTCAGTTGTTCTTCCTTAATACCGCAGCCTTCATCTTGAACATGAACGATAGCGCCGTGAGACACGCCATTTTCAACCCAGTCTTCACTCGAAATGGTTAACGTGCCCTGACCGTCCATTGCATGAATCGCGTTCATTTGTAGGTTAACCAGAATCTGTAGCAATTGGTTTCGATTGACTTCGACTGAGGTTTTAGCGTTCAGCTGTGATACGTACACAATGCCTTTCTTCTTCGCACCTGTTTTTACGAGCGTAATACTTTCATCGACAATTGGATTGATATGTTGCCACGTAATTTCGTCTTGTACGCCACCGTGACGGCTGTATTGAAGCAGGCTTCGTGTGATATTTCGAATTCGGTCAATCTGCTCCATGATCGCGTGGACTTCCTCGTCTACACGGCTCACTTCATCGCCCAGTTCAAACTTCATCAGTTCAACGTTGCCAAGAATCACGGCGGTTGGGTTATTGATCTCATGAGCAATGCCTGCTGTTAATTCACCTAACGCGGCTAGCTTTTCATTGACCACCAGCTTATCTCTGGCTTGATTGAGAAGCTTGATATGCAGTTCGAGTTCTTCAGTTTTCTCTTTCAAACTCGCGGTACGAGAATGCACTTTGCACTCTAGTTCAGACGCCGCTTGTTGAATCTCTTGATTGCGCTCGTGCAGTAGATCCAACATCTTGTCGAATTGTTTAGCGAGCAGTGTCAGTTCGTGTTGATCATCCAAACCTAGCGTACCAATGCGCTTGTCTTGCCCCATCTGTACTAGCTTGACGACCTTATGAATGCGTTCAATTGGGTTAAAAAGATCACGCGCACCACGGTGAACGATCAAGCCGGATGCCAACAGCAGCAACACAATGGTAATGCTGATTTCGCCAAGGTTGGTCAAGTAGGTTTCTATCAGCGGCCAAATCAAATAACCGGTGTAAAGCATGCCAATCACATTGTTAAACTGGTCATGGATTGGTTGGTAAGCTGTGATATACCAAGCATCGTAAACATACGCTCGATCTAGCCACTCTTTACCTTCATTCAAGACTTTCGAGTGAACCTCGTGAGAAACACGTGTACCAATCGCGCGCCCTACACTGTCTTCACTGCTCAAAGGCACGTTGGTGCTGACGCGAAGATCATCAAGGAAGACCGTGACCGTACCAATATGACGATTAAACCCTTCTCGTTGTGGATAGATAAGGTTACTGATTTGGTCAACAAGTTGAGTGCTGTTATTCAGTAAGATCCCACCATCCAGAAAACCAATCACATGATCATGTTCATCTTTGATGGATACAACGGTTCGGCTTACCAATCCGCGAGTCTCGACCTCTTGCCCGTTGAGCATCGGAACTTCCGCTTTTTTAGCGAGGTCACGATCGAGATAATTGAGTTCATTACGGCTTAAGACACTGAAAAATGAAGGCTTGTGAGTTAAGTTTAGATATTCGAGTTTCTTTTCCATGCTCTCGACACTGCGCCAGCGCAGAAAATCGAGCTCATAGCGAGATTTGTTCTCAGACACCCAGCGAGTTAGCTCTTCGTGTGAAAGATCACTCGCGAGTTTGGTTCGAAAGTTATAAGACTCGGCGAACGCACGAACGTTGTATGCTTGCTGATTTTGGATCAGGTGAATACTGTTATCGGCAACATCCAAACGCTCATCGACATCAATCAGAGCGCCCTGCCACGTGTAATGTATTGACCAATACAGTGTGATAGCCACAAGCGCGCACAAGGTCAGAATGATCGGAGCAGATGTAAGGAATAATAATCGGTAGCGAACCATGGTTTTGAATCGGAACGCCCACTTTGACCACCAACGACGTCTAATCGGCATATTCAGAGCCTTCTGTGTTCCAATCTTTGTACTTACGCTCTAGCGTTTTACGTGCGACGCCAAGATCTCTTGCAGCTGCCGATTTATTGCCATCATGAAAACTAACCAGCTGTTCTATATGAGATTTTTCTACTTCTTTGAGTGTCCAAGTGTTTGGATAACCCTCGGCAGCGTCTGCATTATTCAAGTTTGGCATTTCCGCACCATGTGACACCGTCACTGAAATGCTAGCGGGAACAGGATCACCATTAATCTCGCGCCAATAGTGTGCTGGTGGCTTGTCTAAAAGAATGCATCGTTCGACTAAGTTTTTAAGTTCACGAATATTTCCCGGCCATTCGTATTCGTTCAACGCCAAGATATCTTCATGTGCCCAATTTGGAACTGGCATGCCAAGCTCGCTCGATAAAAGACGAGTAAAGTATGGAACAAGTTCAATCAGGTCTGACGGGCGCTCTCTCAATGGCACCACATCAATCTTAAGTACATTGAGTCGGTAGAACAGATCGCGGCGGAAGTGCCCTTTATCGACCTCTTCTTGAAGATTTCGGTTGGTCGCCGCCACCACTCGTACGTCAACGGAAATTTCCTTTTCGCTACCGACTGGACGAATGGTTCTTTGCTCTAACACGCGTAGCAATGCAGCTTGCATTGGCAGTGGCATTTCACCAATTTCATCAAGGAACAAGGTGCCACCACTTGCGACTCGGAAAAGACCTTCACGGTTTTTCTTCGCACCAGTAAATGCGCCTGAGGTATGTCCAAACAGTTCACTTTCTAGAAGCTCTGGAGCAATTGCACCACAGTTGATTGGCACAAATGGACCTGTGCGTTTACTGGCTTCATGTACACCACGAGCAACCAGCTCTTTGCCGGTACCCGACTCACCTTCTATCAAGACGGACGCTCGAGACGGTGCAAATTGACTGATCAGCAATTTAAGTTGTTTGGTCTTGTCTGAATTGCCAATCAGTTCAGTCTTGATATGACGACTCACATCACGCTTCAACGCGTACTGCATTCTTTGGTCGAGTCGCTTATCCATACAACGCAGAACCGCTTGTATCATCTGTTCGAGGTTGAACGGCTTAAGAATAAAATCTGAAGCACCAAGCTTAAGCGCGGATATGGTCATCTCTAGATCGGCATAACCCGTCATGAAAATCACATCGGCGCGTTTGTCGTTGTCGTTAAACGCCTCTTCCCACTCAATGCCAGAGCGGCCTGGTAGGTTGATATCAAGGACAATCAGATCAAAATGTTCGCTTGAACGCAGCGTTTCAGCCTCTTCAACCGACCCTGCGCTCGACACCTTGCCAAAGAACTTACCTAGTGCTTTCTTTAAGATAGCCTGCATACCCAATTCATCATCGACGACCAAAACGGAAAAGGCCTGATACTGAGTCAATGTGTTCGGGTTGAGATTGGATGCAGATGAACTAGGTAAAGACATAATGATTAGCCGGTGAGAAAAGTTGGGACAGAGTGTACCAATTAACCTTTTCTCCAACAGGGACAATGTGCGACATTTTGTCCTAGCTCATGTTTTGATTCATTTTAACGGGGTAAAAGACTCAGTTTTGTCCGAAATAACAGCAATTTAAAGAAATCTGATGCATTATTTGTTGGCATTAAGATTGCTTATAAGGTGTAGATTTCTAATTACAACAATTAGCGTCTTATGCACATGCCCTCTTTGAGCCCTTTAAAATTGAAGGCATGTCATTCATTTATAACAGAATGGACATAATAATAATGAAAGCAATTCCCCTAACTATTGCAGCTCTATCTATCGTCAGTTACACGGCTAGCAGCGCGGAAGACACCACTCATATTAAGTTGGCGACAACCACAAGTACTTATCACTCTGGTCTACTGGACTACTTATTGCCTGAGTTCGAAAAAGATTCTGGTATCAAGGTTGATGTTCTAGCTGCGGGTACCGGTAAATCACTTCGCATGGGCGAAAATGGTGATGTTGATTTGGTAATGACTCACGCACCAAAAGCTGAAGCGAATTTCGTAGAAAAAGGCTACGGCGTTTTACCTCGTAAGCTGATGTACAACGACTTTGTGATTGTGGGCCCTCAAAGTGACCCAGCAAAAATTGAATCTCAAAAAGCTGTAGCTGATGTATTCAAAGCAATCGCAACCAACAACGCGACGTTTGTGTCTCGTGGTGACGATTCAGGCACGCACAAGAAAGAGATGGGCATTTGGGCACAGACCAAAATGGAACCAAACTTTGGTGGCTACCGCAGTGTTGGTCAAGGCATGGGCCCTACTCTGAACATGGCGTCTGAAATGCAAGGCTACACCATGACAGACCGTGGCACATGGTTGGCTTACCAAAACAAACTGGATCTTAAAATCCTTTTCCAAGGTGACAAGAACCTATTCAACCCTTACCAAGTAATCCTTGTTAACCCAGAGCGCTACCCAAGCATTAACTACCAAGCAGCGAAAGTATTCAGTGATTGGTTGGTGAACCCTAAAGGTCAGAAACTGATTAACGACTTTAAACTGCATGGCAAACAGCTGTTTGTAGCGAGCGCAGAGTAGTTTTTCGTCAGCGTAGATTCGTTTATAACAAGCTGAGAATGGTTTGTTGTAAGTACTAATTCCAATTAGCACTACGCTTAACTAACCAGTTAACTGAAGCATTTAAAGAAACAATAGCTGGCCAATATAGGCTCAATAATATTGTGTCAGCTATGATTAACATCAGTCATTACCGATAAAGACCTATTATCGATTCACACGAGATACTTCATGACCCTATGGCAAACAACGATTGATGCAATGAACCTACTAGTGAGTTTTGACCACGAATTGTGGAAAATCGTCGCGGTATCTTTCAGCGTATCTTTGTCCGCCATCTCATTAGTGATTATTCCTGCAATCATCATGGCTTTCTTATTGGCTTATACCGAGTTCCCCGGGAAGTGGGCATTATTATCGGTGATCAACACCCTGCAAGCTATCCCAACCGTGGTTATCGGTTTGTTGATGTACATGATGCTCTCTCGCTCTGGCCCGTTAGGTGATTGGGAATTACTGTTCACCCAAAAGGCGATGATTCTAGGTCAGATGCTGATCTGTTTCCCAATCCTAGTCGCGATGATGCACGGCGCTCTGCAGGCCAGTGACCGCCGAGCGGTTGAAACGGCGCGCACGCTTGGCGTATCAACGACTCGTGTGGCGTGTACGTTAATTTGGGAAACGCGCTTCCCTCTTTTAGCTGCAACTATCGCTGCCTTCTCTCGTATCGTCACTGAGGTTGGTTGTTCAATGATGGTCGGTGGCAACATTATGGGGATGACAAGAAACATCCCAACAGCTATCGCTATGGAAAGCCACAAAGGCGCATTCGCTCAAGGCGTCGCCCTCGGTATGGTGTTATTAGCATTGGCATTAGCCCTTAACTTTTTCCTTTCCAGTGTGAGAGGAAAAGGCTATTTAAGAACTTAGGAACGCTGTCATGAGTATAAAAATAACAACGCAGCAAATTTCAATGCGCTACAAAGAGCGTGTTTTGTTCCATATTCCCGAATTGTCGATCGGCCCCAACGATGCCATTTATCTCAAAGGAGATAATGGTGTGGGTAAAACGACCCTACTTAAAATATTGTCTGGATTGATTCAGCCCAGCTCTGGCCGCATTCAGTCTCCGACACAAAGCTGGCAGCAGATCTTATTCCCTAGGCTCAAGTTCAAAGACATTATCTACCTGCATCAAACCCCCTATCTTTTTGATGGTTCGGTGTACCAAAATGTCGCTTATGGCATTCGCTTTAACAAAGAGAGCCAAAAAGATAAGCGAGCTCAAATAATTAATGCATTGAGAATGGTAGGTTTAGAAACCTTGGCAGATGAACACATTTCTGTGTTGTCTGGTGGTGAGCGTCAACGCGTTGCAATGGCACGAGCCTGGATTCTTAAGCCGTCAATCTTGCTTATGGATGAACCAAGTGCCTCTTTAGACAAAGAATCTATTGAAAGATTGGTGATAATGGCCGAAGATCTTCTTCAAAGAGGCGCGAGTTTAGTCATCACTAGTCACCAAACTAACGCGTTAACCGACTTATGTAAGAAGCAATGGTGGATCAAAGACAATACTTTGACCGAATCGCCGCTTCTGCAAGTTATTCAGAAAGATAAAGCACAAGAGAATATTTATGCTGCTTCCAACGCAAACTAGTTGGGTTATTTTGGCTGGCGGACAGGCCAGCCGCATGGGCGGAAAAGATAAAGGACTTGTTGAGCTCAACGGTTCTCCGCTTATTCAATACGTTATAAACAAGCTGTCACAACAAGATGTCAGCATCACTATCAATGCCAATCGTAACTTAGACAGTTACCAAGCATTTGCTCCGGTTGTTTCCGATTCTTTCCCTGACTACCCAGGTCCGTTGGGTGGCATTCATGCTGGCCTTAAAAACGCGAACACAGACTGGGTTGGCTTCGTTCCTTGTGACAGCCCACAAATCAGTGACGACCTTGTTGAGCGTTTTTGTTCTGCAGTTAAAGAAGACAGCGACATTCTTGTCGCGCATGATGGCGAATTTAAGCAACCTGTATTCACCCTATTCCACAAGCGTGTTCTACCAAAGTTAGAAGCGTTTTTGGAACGTGGTGATCGTAAAATCATCTTGCTATACAAAGAGTGTGTCACCGAATACGTTGATTTTAGCGATTCTCCTAACTGCTTTGTAAACTTGAATACGCCAGAAGAACTCACCCAATTCGGAACGCTTCAATAATGAAAGATTCTAAACAACGCCCTAACCTTCCTTTATTGGGCTTTGCTGCTTATAGCGGTACAGGCAAAACGACCGTACTTGAAGCCCTGCTTCCTCTGTTGACTGATGCGGGTTTAAAAGTTGGCGTGTTAAAACATGCTCACCACGATTTTGATGTCGATAAGCCGGGTAAAGACAGTTACCGCTTACGTAAAGCGGGCGCGAACCAAATGTTGATTGCTTCTCGTAATCGTCACGTGATGATGACAGAAACACCAGAAGCCGAAGCAGATTTTTATTACCTGCTGACTCGATTTGATACCAACACGCTTGATCTGATTTTGGTTGAAGGCTGTAAGAACATCGCCTTCCCTAAAATTGAACTGCACCGAGATGAAGTGGGCAAACCTTGGTTATATCCAAACGATAACAACATTATTGCTATCGCGGCAGACAGCCAAGTTGAATCAGAGCTGCCACAAATGGCGATCAGCGACTTAGAAGCGATTCGTGATTTCATCATCGATTACGCGCAGTCCTTTGACCTTGTCTCTACAACAGGCAGAGCCGTGTCATGCTCACCTTCAAAAGACGCAGCGCCAGCTGTTTGTTGTGATTCGTTCTCTCCTGCAGGTTTAACCGTTACTCAAGGCCAACAAAAGATTGTTGATAGCATTGACGCACTCGATCTCACAGAGAGTGTTGAATTACTGCAAGGCTACGGCCGCGTGCTGGCTGAAGATGTGATTTCGCCAATCAACGTTCCTCAGAATACCAACTCTGCAATGGACGGTTATGCAATTCGTAGTGAAGATCTAGAATTGGACAGTTACAACATCGTTGCTGAAGTCATGGCGGGTCACAGCTACGAGCAAATCGTGCAACAAGGTGAAGCCGTTAAAATCATGACCGGCGCACCAATGCCAGAAGGCGTTGATGTTGTCGTGATGCGTGAACAAGCCGTCCAAGATGGCGATAAAGTTAGCTTCCCTGATGCTAAAATCTCGGTTGGACAAAATGTCCGTATGGCAGGTGAAGATTTAGAAATCGGCCAACCTGTCTTTACACGTGGCACACGCATTGAAGCGCCAGAAATGGGCATGATGGCGTCGTTAGGTTTTGGTACCTGCCCTGTTCTGCGTAAAGTGAAAGTGGGTGTGTTCTCTACGGGTGATGAAGTTCAAGCGCCGGGTCACGAGCAAAAACCAAACTCTATCTATGACTCAAATCGTTTTACTATTATCGGCATGCTTCAAAAGCTCGGCTGTGACATCGTCGATTACGGCATCATTGAAGATGATGAGCAGAAGATGATGGATGTGCTGCATTCTGCGTCGCTTGAAACCGATATGGTTTTGACTTCTGGTGGTGTGTCTGTTGGTGATGCGGATTACATCAAGCTTGCGTTAGATAAACTGGGTGAAATCAACTTCTGGCGTATCAACATGCGTCCAGGTCGCCCATTGGCTTACGGTAAGATTGAGAACAAGCCGTTCTTTGGTTTACCGGGTAACCCTGTTGCTGTGATGGTGTCGTTCATTAACTTTGTTGAGCCTGCGATCCGCAAGCTTCAAGGTCAAACGAACTGGACACCAGTAAAAGCAAATGCTGTAGCAACTGAACAACTGCGCTCACGCCAAGGCCGTACTGAATTTAGCCGTGGTGTGTTCTCGATGAATGAATCTGGCGTGCTTGAAGTGAAAACAACGGGCAGGCAAGGTTCAGGTATTCTGCGTTCAATGAGTGAAGCGAACTGCTTAATCGAAATCTCTCCAGCAGTTGATACTGTGAAAGTTGGCGAGACAGTGACGATCATTCCTCTGCAAGGTCGTGTTTGATTTAGCACGACCTAGATTTACCATAGCTTCTCAATATACAAAAGAAGCCCGCTTATATTCGATATAAGCGGGCTTCTTTTTTGTTCGTACAGAGAAAGCTAGAGTGATATGCCGATTAGTTTAAACGACCGTGGGCTTATCTAACGGACAATTGGATAAGTCGCAGTTATTCAGATAGCAGTCGATAAGATTATAATTGTTACGACCACCTTCTTTCACTCGATACAGTTGCTTGTCTGCGATGTCACAAATCATCTTGAAGTTGCTATCCACGTTGTCGCTAACAAGCTCAACGTTTACCCCGCCGATTGATAAGGTAAGTTGCTTGGCTCTGATCGCTTTAGGACTGACTAACGCCAACTCATACAATGTATTTCTAAGAGTAACGACTTTCTTTTCGATATCTTCGCTACTTTGACCAAAGCAGATTGCCATAAACTCGTCCCCGCCATATCGGAACAAGTAATCGTTCTTGGCCGAGAATGTACTTCTCAGCAAACGACTAAGAATACGAAGCGCTTCATCACCTTGTAAGTGACCATGAAAATCGTTGTAGGCTTTGTACTCATCAATATCAATCATCAATACTGCAAGTGACCGTTTTTGCGTATAAGCATTACGAATCAACACAGGTGTAATTTTGTCGAGTTGATAGCGATTCGATAAACCCGTTAATGGGTCTGTCGTGCTCAATACCTCAAGCGTTTGATTGGCACTCTCTAAGCGCTGCCTTTGCTTTTGATTCTCAAGCGAGACAGCAATGAAACTCGCCAAATGCTCGATTAACTGACAATGGTGTTGTTGGTATTGGTTGGGTAAATGATGCTGTATGGACAACAGCCCTATCACTCTTTCATTGAGAATGATCGGCGTCAGAATGATGGAGTTGGTGTCTGGTTTGTCTTTAACCACCACTAAGTCGTCATCTTTACGTGAGGCCTTGTCAACATAAGGCTCTAGCGCATCATCGGTGACGCTGTTCAAATGCACTGTTGCTCGTTTATGAATTACATAAGTACCGACGGTTTGGTTATCTTGGCAAGTAACTTTGAGGTTTTGTACCAAGCCTTGAGTATCGACAAAGTATTGGTAGTCGAGTATGTCGGACTCGTCGTCATACAGCGCAATACCAAATTCGAACGTCGGCAGAATCGTGTTTATCTTACTGAGGATTTCAGGAAGCACGCTATACAGATCAGGAGCGGTAGCAATGAACTGACCGATATCGGTAATCGCGCCCATGTACTTTTGCATTTGGGTAAACACTTCGTGCTGTTGTTTGTCTCTTAGAGTGTCCACGCTTTGTAGAATACGGTTGCTTTGTTTGCGTTCGTAAGCCTTGAGGTATTTTTCCGAAAGCTCGATATGTTCCGTTTGCAGTGATGCAAGGCCATTACAATCTTGTTGAAGGTGAAAGATTTTCGCCTTGGTCTTCGCGTAAATACTATAGAAGTGGTAACTGTTTTTGAGCTCAAAGTTCTGCTCAAGGAAAAGACATCTTTCTTGGGCTTGTTCAAGCTCCCCTATTTCCACCAAATATTGAAACCAACACACCAAGTTTTCCATTCGATTATGGTCGTCGTTGATTTTCAGGAAATATTGTTCCGCTTGATAAAACACATCAAGCACGTCACTTGGAGCAAAACAGCCTTGTTGAACCCTACCTTGCTGAACCATAGTTTGAGCTAGGTATCCGTGACACAGTGCGAACGTTCTATTACTTGAGAGTGACTCGGCTATCTTCTTCGCTTCAGCGATTGCTCGAATCGCTTGGTCAAATTCTCCGGTATACGCACAACCATAAGCGAGGTTAAGGTGGCTCACTGCACAATCTAGCTGGCGGTTAGCATTCTGAGATGACGTTACCGCTTTACGTGCATACTGTTTTGCTTCTTCGAACTTTCCTAAGCTCAAATGCATGTCACTCAGGTTGCAATAGATGAGCGCTCGAATATTGTCATCAACAAGATGTAAGTTCTCTAACGTCTTTGCATAACACGCATAAGCCGATTGGTATTCACTACAATCGTTATAAACCGACGCCAATAGACCGTTGACGAAAACAGTGAGTTGAACTTCTTCTGGTTGGGTTGCATTTAAGCAGGTTTTATAATGTTCGACAGCATCAAGTAGATTGTCTTGGCGATCACTTTTGTACGCCTTCAGAAAAAGCGCAATAGACTCTGGGAACGGTTGATTATGGTCACGGCATATCTTTCTTACTCGCGCATCAACTTCTTCTAATCCTTTGATTCCAGGATAGTTTTGAATTCGAGTGATGATTCCCATAATCTGAGGGTAAAGCGTGTTGATCATAAATTAGATTTAAGCCGATCAAACATATAAATTGTGATTAGTGTACCATAAAATATTTTTGCGACTTACTGCTCGCTTTATTGATATCGCTAATATTTCAAGATTTTTTATCATAACCTTGAGCCACGTACGGTTTTTATGTAGAGTGCGCGCAAAGTAATAATTCTATTGGAGAGCACCATGGCTCGTACCATTCTGTACACTTACAAAGACGAAGACAAAGAGTTACTGTTTTCAAAACAAGAACACCGCACGATCCAAGAAGCTGTTGCTGCAGCTGAAGGCATCGATATCTCTGAGTATCTAAAAACTGAGCAACAGCTTGAGTTGATTTCTGATACTAAAGCGGTTCGCAACTACCAAGACAACTACTTCCGCAAGCTTGGCTTTACTAAGCTTACGTTGAAGCAAAAAGACAATCTTGGTGTTGGTAAAAAGAAGAAGTAAGCCCTCTTGGCTCTTTTCTTGATATGTCGTTTCTAGCTTTTCGTTTGTAGTTAACAGCTAACAGCTAAAGAAACGAAAGCACCGAACAATAAAAAATGCCGCAACCTCTTTCGAGATTGCGGCATTTTTATTTGTACTTTTTAACTATCTAACCTTAGCTAGCTTAACTTAAGTCACGATTACTTAATGTTAAGGAATGCAGCACCACGAACGCCGCCTGAATCACCATGCTTCGCTTTGATGATCTTTGGACATTTCGCTACAGACAGTAGGTATTTAGGGATACGCTTTGGCATCTCTTCGTAGATAAGTTCGAAGTTTGAAAGACCGCCACCCAATGCAACTACGTGTGGATCAAGACCGGTAAACAGGTTCGCGAAACAGATAGCCAATAGCTCCATGAAACGATCAACGTGCTCAGCCGCTTTTGCTTCACCTTCGTTGTACGCTTGAATGATCTCGATTGCTTTCTTCTTCTCGCCGAAGTAGTGCTCGTAAATCAATTCAAAGCCACGACCTGATAGGTAGCTGTCTAGACAACCTTTCTTGCCACAACCACAACCGAGTAACGGTGCGTTGTCGCCAAGGTGGAACCAAGCATCAATAGGAAGACGCATATGGCCCAGTTCACCAGCAACGTGGTTACGACCAGAGAACACTTTGCCTTCGTAAACTAACCCGCCACCAAAACCAGTACCTAGAATTAGGCCTGCTACTGATGGTTCGTCTTTAAGCTCGTCATCCCACGCTTCTGAAAGCGCAAAGCAATTCGCATCATTTTCAATTTTCACACTACGACCAATAAGTGCTTCTAGGTCTTTACGTAGTGGTTTCCCCGTTGAAGCTGGCACGTTAACAACCAGCATTGTGCCGTCGTCAGCATCTTCCATACCAGGAAGACCAAGACCAATTTTACCTTCGCAAGAAAATTCACTGTCGTACTTCTTCACCAAACCGGCAATCGTATCAAGTAGCAGTTGATAATCTTCAGTAGGCGTTGGTACGCGTTCTGTTGCTACTCGCTCAAGTTTTTCATTGAACGCACCAAATTCAATTTTTGTGCCGCCAACATCGAAGCCGTAATACATGAAATCTCTCCAATTTTTCCCTAAATTCGGGCAAATAAATTTTCAAATTAAACATCTAGGACGCATTATCCATAACACTCCCCCTACAAACCGTGATGGATAACAAACTTATCTCGTGTTCGAATCTGTTTGAACAACAAGTCAGCACAAAGCGGTTAAAGGTTAGAGTGACGTCTCATTTTTAGTGTGCTCTATGAAAGCGTTCAGGCTTGGTTTGGTTGGATCGGACTTATAACGCGTCTTACTTAGCATGTAGCTTTCACGAAATGTCTCAAACCACAGCTGTAAAGTCTTTGCGCCCTGCTCTTCACCAGCCTGTTTCAAAACCAAGCTCGCTACTTCTGCAGTCGAGAGATGTTGTTCGTTGTCTGACTTACGCATCATGTATTGCGAAACCGATTCTGGTTCGATCGACAACACCGGTAAGTCTTGCAGATACTCTGAACGACGGAAAATACGTCGTGCTTCACGCCAACTACCATCAATAAAGATCAGCAGTAACGTCTTGTTCGAATCTCGCATTTCAACAAGATCTGCAACCACACGCGATTTGTCATCGGTATAATCTTCAGGAAAGACCACGACTGGCTGATATTTATCGTCTTTCAGCACATCAAGCATCTCTTGATTCGGTTCAGTGCGGTGCCAAAGGTAGGCATAGCTGTCTTTAACGGTATCAAGGATTAAACGGCCGGTATTACTTGGTTTGAGTATTTCGTTGTCCGATAAGATCAACATGGTCGCGACGTTCGTATTTACGTCTGGTTGATGTTCACAGATACAGCTGTCTTGTTTGATTTTACAGAACTGACATCGAACCACTTTACACCCGCGCGCGTTAAACGGCTTGGTAGAAAGAGACAAACGGTGTTGATATAAACGGTGAAAAGCGTGGATTCTCATGGACAATAACGATAAATCTAGAAAAGTGGCACGATTGTACTTACAGTGTCCCTAGAATGATAGAAGGAATTCCCATGCAAGACCCATCACTGCTTCGCCTTGTTTGTTTTATTGTCGTTTTCGGACTGTGTGCGCTTTGGGAATACCGTTTTCCACGTAAAGCACTGACTCAAAGCAAATGGTTTCGCTGGGGAAACAACTTTGCGTTAGTCGCTTTGAACAGCTTTCTATTGGCCACTATAATTCCTATCGCAGCATTTCAAGCGGCGGTTATCGCACAAGAAAACCAATGGGGTCTGTTCAATACCCTGTCACTTCCGAAAGAATTGACCATTCTGATCTGTGTATTGCTCTTGGATTGTGCCATTTACCTACAGCACTTGGTGTTTCACCGTGTTCCTTGGTTGTGGAAGCTACATCGAGTTCACCATGCGGATCTAGATATCGATGTCACAACCGGAACGCGCTTTCACCCTATTGAGATGATTCTTTCAATGCTCATCAAGGTGAGTTTGGTGATCGCACTTGGTGTGCCTGTCATTGCTGTCGTGATCTTTGAAATTGTTCTTAATGCGAGCGCGATGTTTAACCATAGCAATGCACGTCTTCCGCTATGGTTCGATAAACGATTGAGAAAAGTGATTGTGACACCAGACATGCACCGCGTTCATCACTCGGTCATTGTTAAGGAAACGCACTCAAACTTTGGCTTCTTTTTATCAGTGTGGGACATCTGGTTTAAGACTTACCGCGCCCAACCCAAGCTTGGTCATGACAAGGTGCATATTGGTGTTCCCGAGATTCAAGATGGTAAAGAGCAACGGCTAGATTTAATGTTACGTCAGCCATTTGCACGATTCCCGACAACGAAAGATTAAGTTCGAATTCAGTTGAGTCTCAAGCTTATATTGAGACCAACCTTAGCTTAATACCAAAGTTATCTTAATCCGAAAACAAAACGCCCTTAGATTCTTGTGAGAACTTAAGGGCGTTTCTGTATCGATAGAATTATAAGAGCAGTTAGCGCTTCAACTCTTGTGCTGTTTGGCTTAACTCAGCACGCTCGTTTAGTTTAAAACGTACTTATGAAGCATAGCTTGTTGGTGCCCTGCTATCTCTCCGACTTGCTCTGAACTCTCGATCATAGATTCAAGTTGCAGCTTAGTATTTTCGCCCTGCTCAGACACGCGAGTGATAGAATGCGTTACATCGACAGTCGCACGTGCTTGTTGTTCGGTTGCCACCATGATTTGCTCAACACGCCCTTTGATTTGGCTTACTGCAAATTCTATTTTCTCGAAGGCTTGTCTTACATCACCACTGGTTTGCAGTGCATTGGCCATCTCGCTTCTCGATTCCGTTACAGAAGCACGTGAGCGATCTGCTGCCGCTACTAGTTCGTTCATCATGCTACGAATATTGGTGGTTTGCTGGGATGTGCCGCTCGCCAATTTACGCACTTCGTCTGCAACTACCGCAAAACCTCGACCTTGTCCACCTGCTCGCGCCGCTTCTATCGCAGCGTTCAGTGCCAATAAGTTGGTGTTTTCAGCGATACCACTGATCATGTCGACCATTTCACGAATCTGTTTCACTCGACCATCCAAGTCAGCCATCGACTCTTCACTCATGCTAAGAGAGTGCTCAAGCGCTTGTAATCGTTGTTGGTTAAGGCCAACCACTTGGCTGCCATTCACTGACTCATCTTCTGCTATTTGAGCATCGTCGTTCGATGCGTTAGAAATACGAGCAATCTCACCAATCGATGCTTCCAGCTCAGTAATGGTGGTGATCATATTCTGAAGTGATTCGTTCTGTTCGTTCAAGCTCGAATTGGTTTGCTCTGCAGCGTCATGGCTTACTTCAGCCGTTTGATAAAGCGTCTCACAGTTACGCGTTACTAAACGAACCGAGTCCGCGGTGGAATCAACGACCGTATTGAGTTTTGAAGTGATAACTTGAAGCTCTAGCGGCCCAAGCAATTCACTCTGTTTAGAGAAGTCATGATCTGCAAGTGAACTCAACTGTTGAGTAATGTTTTTTAGCCCTTTATTCATCCAACGGCGTAACGCGAACCATGAAATCACAATGATTACGGCAATAACCAGCCCGCTGATAAACAACACACGATCAATATTGGTGATGGTTTGATTTACAATCAGTTCACTTTCATCAATCAGGTGGGAAGCGGTAGAAGACAGCTGATTCAATGTGCTAATGACGGTGTTCGCTAAGTTAATGACTTGCGTTAAGTTCTGCTCTTGCTGCTGAACCAGTTCGAGTTTCAAGAGGATTTGTTTGATTACGCCTTCTTCGGTAAAGCCTTCTTTGACCATCTCGTAAGGCGCCGTTAAGCTCGCGAACTCAGCGATGTCTGGGTGCCAATCAGCAAAATCGCTGTAAGCCAAGTTAAGGCCTGCGATTCGGTTTCTCAATTGACGGTATTCGTCTTGTGCTTTATCAATGTCAGATTGCATCATCAGCATCAAGAAGGTGTTCGCCATAGCAGACGCACTGGATGTGAATCGGTTCGCTGCATCGCTCGCTTCTGGGTTGTCTTCAACCAAGAATGAGCTGATTCGATTCATTTCTGGTCCGATAGATCCAACGCCATAACGGAACTCGCCCATTTTACTGTCGATCAGATTTTGCTTACTTTGAATCTCAATCTGCGCCAGCAGTACCGTGTTGGTCATAGCTTGCAGTTGCGCCATGTCATCGACAAGGATTTGTTGTTGCTCTAAAGAGATCGCATCAGGAAAAGATTGGGAAATAAAAAGAAGTTCCTCTAGCGTGGTATTGCTCTCTGTCGCGAGTTGGTCAATTGAGCCCCTTGTGGCATTAAGTGTATCTAAGTCGGTTGATTGGGTGCTGTAAGTGAGAAGTTTTACTTGTTCTAATACGCTTTGCGTTAATTCGGCGTTATGTAGAGCAAGGGGTAATGCTTGTTCCGAGAGTGCATCAAAATGTCCCCCGACCCGTTCAACGCCCCGAATGCTAACCATTGATAAAAAAGTAACAAGTAAAAGAATGGAAATAAATACAGCAGTGACGGTTTGAATGAGCGAGAATGTATAACGTGAGGGTTTTATTGATAAATTTGTGTCGGGCATGTGAAATCCAGTTTGACTACGAAAAGAGATATCCTTAAGTTAGGTCGTATACTAGAAGTCCTTGATGACGTTTTTATTTCAGTTTTTTGTCAGAAGAGTTACATATGAAAATCAGAAAAATGGCTGTAGTTACAATAACTTTAGCAACATTGGCTGCTTGTAGCTCGTCACCTTCGCCTTCTCAGCTTAGTCAAACCGCACAGAAACCCCTATCAAAGTCAGAACAATTGACTACAAACGCTTATATGAGCGTGTATGAACAGTGGAAAGGCGTGCCATACCATTTCGGTGGGACCTCATTTCGAGGTATAGATTGCTCTGCTTTTGTTCAAATCGCCGTGCAAAATGCGACTCAACAAGCTCTACCAAGAACCACAAAAGACCAGAGTAAAAAGGGAAAAGAAATTGCGTATGGGCAGGCAACAAGCGGTGACTTGGTGTTTTTCAAGACTTCGATGACGGTGCGACATGTAGGCGTTTATTTAGGAAACAACCAATTTCTACATGCCTCGACATCGAAAGGTGTCATTATTTCTAGGTTAGATAACCCTTACTGGGCATCCAAGTTTTGGCACTTTAGGCGTTTATAGCGGTTCGAAAGATAAACCGCTGAGCGAGGTAACTCTAGAAAGATACGACTTAAACGCCCGTTGTTATTATGCTGATTAATTACGACGATAAATGAGCAAACAAACCGTTAATCGTATTTAGCAACAGCAGTATCAAACAGGTTCTTCACTAACGCGATGTACTCATCGAGGAATACAATTTGTTCGTTAGTCGCTTTCTTAGCCCACACACCCGCTAATACTTCACCAAGATCCGCTACTACGGCATCTGCTTCTTTCAAAAGTTGAAAACGAACGCTCGAATGCAACTCTGGGTTTTGCTCGAAAATAGCCATGATGTTTGTTGAAATCATGTCGGTAACAATGTCTTCGACACTTTCGTTTCCAGTATCACCATTACTATTGGTAAACACATCAAGGTTGAATGATAGGTGCTCGATTAAAGCCAAATAGCCATCGGTTTCTACAACCACAATAATTCTCCGTTTTAAGCTCTAGAGCAGATTAATACGTACTTGCCTAATACTATGTAAATGAAGCTATTTGTCATCACTTTATTGCCCAAAACTACATTTAAATGATCCTAGTTAGTATTTCAGCTTAAAATTAAATCGATATAGCTTTATGTGGTATACCTGCCTACTTACGACATAAGTAAATTCACGCTAAAGAAGTGTAAGACAAACTTTGAAGCAAAGTATTGCGCCAGTTAACAATAGCCCTTTCAACTTACTCTAAAAGCTCATTTGATTTAGTCGCTAGACAATAACAAGTTCAAACCTCTTTTCCAGATTGTGGCGTTCAAAACCGTTTCGATTGTGAGACCAGTTCCAAACTATTTCATCACGTCAGGTTTTCAATTTATGTTTGTATTTCAAAGAGCTTGAATCAGTTCGAGTTCACAATTCGGCCAATTGATTCTACGTAAGATGAAGAAGAGCTAAGAACATTGACGAGTGCGTCTATAAATTGTTCAGATTTATCCTAAACTATTGCTATTAAACAAACAGTATTTCTAACCTTCAATCTTTTTAACTTTCAGTCTTTGAGGATTTCCTATGTGGCAGGCCATTTCTCAACAACTTTCAGATACTCTTCTATTTAACTTTCAGATTACTGAACGTACCAAGGTTTCTGGTGGCGACATTAACGATTGCTATATGATCAGCGATGGTAATGAGCGTTACTTTGTGAAAGTGAATCAGCGAGAATTTTTACCTAAGTTTGAAATTGAAGCTGAGAACTTACGCTTGTTAAGAGAAACCTCCACTGTTTACGTTCCTGAGTTGGTGCTTATTGGCAAAACCAAAGAGTGCTCGTTCATTATTCTGAATTACTTGCCGACCAAACCGCTCGAGACGGGCAACAATAGCTTCGATTTCGGCGTTCAGCTTGCGCGGCTTCATCAATGGGGCGAGCAAAAAGAGTTTGGTTGCGACCAAGACAACTATATCGGCAGCACACTTCAACCCAACCCTTGGCATAAGAAATGGGGTCGCTTTTTCTCTGAGCAACGCATTGGTTTCCAACTGCAACTGCTCAAAGAGAAAGGCATCGAGTTTGGTGATATCGAAGACATCGTTGATGTGGTGAATATGCGTCTTGCTGGCCACAACCCTCGCCCTTCTTTGCTTCATGGGGATCTTTGGAATGGCAATGTTGCTAACTCTGCGTTTGGCCCAATTTGCTACGACCCTGCTTGTTACTGGGGCGATCATGAGTGTGATTTGGCGTTAACTGAATTGTTTGAAGGTTTCCCTAAAGAGTTTTATGAAGGTTACCAGAGCGTCAATCCACTCGACGTTGGCTATACTGATCGGAAAGACATTTACAACTTGTACCATCTTCTTAACCACTGCAATCAATTTGGCGGCGAATATTTAGCACACACTGAAGCATGCATTCAGAAGATACAGGCCGTTTAATACCAATTACAGCTGTTTATAACCGAATACGATTGGTATCAGTTACAGTGAGGAGAATTTGCCATGCATAAATACACAGAGAAACATGTCTCCTGTCCGCATTGTGGGCACGGTATTAACATCACGCTTGATGCATCTAATGGTAGCCAAGACTTCTATGATGATTGTCCAGCGTGTTGCAATGCCATTCATTTGGATATGCAGGTTGACGAAGTAAGAGACAGAATCAACCTTTCGATTGATGCCGATGATGAACAAGTATTCTGACAATCAGTTTCTCGTTTAAACCATGATCAAAAAAGAGCACCTCACGTGCTCTTTTTTAATTTGGTCATCGGTGTGATTTTATTGCCACCGATTCAATGCGCTTAGTGGCTATTTCTGGTTCGCTAATACACGCTCGACAGTATCAACAATTGCCTGCGTTTGTGGATCGAACTCAATGTTCACTTGGTCGCCTACTTCACGGCCGCCAAACAGAGTACGATTCAGAGTTTCTGGGATCAGGTGAACAGAGAAACGGTTCTCTTCCACTTCACCAATCGTCAATGAACAACCATCAACACCAATGTAACCCTTACTCAATACGTACTTCATCGATTCTTCTGGTAGTTCGAACCAAAGTGTACGGTTGTTTTCTGTTTTAATCACATCGACTAGGTTAGCCATCAGAGTAATGTGGCCAGACATGCTATGCCCGCCAATTTCGTCACCAAACTTTGCTGCACGCTCAACATTCACTTTGTCACCAACATTCAGTTGGCCTAAGTTCGTCAATCGCAATGTCGCTTGCATTAAATCAAAAGCAATCTGGTTACCTGAAATTTCCGTTACCGTTAAGCAACAACCGTTATGAGCTACTGAAGCACCAATGGCTAATCCTTCAACCATTTCATCGCTTAGCTCAATGGTATGAGTTTGAAACGACTCTTTTTTGTTGATAGCAACCAGTGTTGCCATGCCTTGAACGATACCTGTAAACATAAGATTCCTATTTAGCATTCTAGGGCGTGTTGACCTTTCGCGGTTAAATTTTGTTCGGATGGGGACGCCCAGTCATAAGCGTTTTAATCGCGGCGAGGGGGAAGTAGCCTAATCACTCTAAGCAAATCCCCCTCAACAAAGAGTAAAACGCTTTTAGCTGAACCCTTCGGGCAGCGTTTGCTGGCCATTTCTACTGCGTTATCGGCTTCTCATGTAGGCTAGCTACACATCAAAGCCTCTGCCTGTATAAAGGCCCAGCAACTCGCTGCAAAAATCAGCTCGAAAGATCAACACGCCCTAATAACAGTTTTTCATAGCAGTTATTGTGACATTTCTTTATGATTCGTCCAGTGGAAGCTTAAGATCATTGTCTCTGATTCCTTCAGAATGTCCTTTCCTACACTATTATTCTAATTTTCCCTCTTATTTGGAGTTGTTTGTGCATCGTTACAAAGAAGAATCCTCGAATCTAATCAAACTTGCGACCCCAGTTTTGATCGCATCTGTTGCACAAACTGGAATGGGTTTTGTTGATACTGTAATGGCCGGTGGCGTAAGTGCTATCGATATGGCGGCGGTTTCGATTGCAGCAAGTATCTGGCTACCATCAATCTTATTTGGTGTCGGTTTATTGATGGCGTTGGTTCCTGTCGTTGCACAGCTGAATGGTTCTGGTCGACAAGTCAAAATTCCATTTGAGATTCAACAAGGCGCATTTTTAGCGCTCGTCATCTCCCTTCCAATCATTGGTGTGCTTTTTCAAACACAATTGATATTGGAGTGGATGGACATTGAACAACTCATGGCGGAAAAGACCATCGGCTATATGAATGCGGTGATGTTTGCTGTACCTGCGTTTTTGTTGTTCCAAACATTGCGAAGCTTTACCGATGGTATGTCTTTAACCAAGCCTGCGATGGTGATTGGTTTTATTGGCTTGCTATTAAACATCCCGCTGAACTGGATGTTCGTATACGGAAAACTTGGTGCTCCTGCTCTGGGTGGTGTTGGCTGTGGCGTTGCAACGGCTATCGTATATTGGGTGATGTTTGCACTACTGTTCGCTTACGTTTTAACATCAAAGCGTTTGGCGAAAATCAACATCTTCGGTACGTTCCATAAACCGCAACTTAAAGCTCAAATTCGTCTGTTTAGACTTGGTTTCCCTGTGGCGGCCGCTATCTTCTTCGAGGTAACTCTGTTTGCGGTGGTTTCTCTGTTAGTTGCACCATTGGGTTCATTGATTGTTGCCGCGCACCAAGTCGCGATCAACTTCTCTTCGCTGGTCTTCATGATTCCAATGAGTATCGGTGCAGCCGTGAGTATTCGTGTTGGCCATAAGTTGGGCGAAAACAACACCGAAGGTGCGAAGATCGCGACACACGTGGGTATCATTGTTGGTTTAGTGACAGCCCTTATGACAGCGGCGTTAACGATTCTGTTTAGAGAACAGGTTGCATTACTTTACACAGAGAACACGGCAGTAATTATGGTTGCAATGCAGTTGCTGTTGTTCGCGGCGGTTTATCAATGTACTGACGCCATCCAAGTTATCGCTGCGGGTGCTCTGCGTGGCTACAAAGACATGCGTTCAATCTTCAACATCACCTTTGTGGCTTACTGGTTGCTTGGTCTTCCTATCGGTTACATCTTGGGTATGAAAGATTGGATTGTTGACCCTATGGGTGCGCACGGCTTCTGGATTGGTTTCATCGTCGGTCTAACGTCAGCCGCGATTATGCTGGGTATGCGTCTACACTGGATGCACAAGCAGGACGATGACGTTCAGTTAGAATTTAGTTCTCGCTAGATTCGTACTCGCTAAGTCGGTCTATCTGATTTCGAATAAAAAAAAGAGCTCTGATTTTCAGGGCTCTTTTTCGTTTAATGGTCAGGTAGATCGTATCTGCCTTAATATTCACTCTTCTCTCGAACAAAGCGGGCAAACTTGGGTTTTCCGTTTTGAGTAAAACCATTGTAGCGAAAGGTAATACGGCTGCCGATCTCTGGCGGTACAAGTCTCATTTGGTCAGTGAACCCGCTACCTATATAAAATTCCACACCCTCTTCTGTGTGAACCAGAATTGACCCCATCATCCCTTTGTACTTCCCTGTCCCACCCCTATAGCCAATAACCGTGGCTTCGGCATCGTGATGCCTTTTAAGCTTTAACAAATCATTACTTCGGCCTGCTTGATAACGACTGGTGATTTTTCTAAGCATCAAACCTTCGCCATTACGCTCATCGACATTATCAAGTTGATGAAACAAAGCCTCTTCACTGTGAATTGGTACATGTTCTATGTAGCTGACATGAGATTCTCCAATCACGCTTACCCAATGCAAAATGTTGTAATAGCGCTTTTGATAATCTCCCGCAGCGCCGGGCATATCAAACAGCATGAAATCGATTTGGCGCCATGCTGTGTCACTCGGCGTATGGTCGAGAACGGTAGATTGAACAAGGTGGAACTTGCCCCTTCCTGCCCACAACTCTCCTTCGAGATGGACCTTAGGTAAGTTTTCCGTAAACCACTTGGGTGAGTAAATACGATTACCATTGCGTGTATAAAGATGTTGTCCATCCCATAGAGCCCGAATCCCATCAAGTTTTTCACTCTTCCAGTATTCAGAAACATCTATGCCTTGCTGGTAGGAGTTTGCAAGCACCAAATAGTCCGGAGGTAAATAGGATGAATGAGATGAAAGCGAACACACCCATAGAGTGGCTAAAGCCAGTTTGGTTAATCTCATCATCTTCTCCGTATTAATAACTGTAGTGGTCAACAAATGCTTTTAATCGTAAGTGCTCTAACACGCAGTTAGACAATCTTTGCTAGAAGATGCGATCCACTCATCAACCTTATCTAACCCTTGCATCTATTCATTAAATTAATGACTTATAGCTCTCATATGATCCGCCGTTTTTAGTTCTCAAATTGAGAAATGCCTTTTCTCAATTTGAGATGGGAATTCACGATAAATATAAGCCATTGAAAAATAACAACATAAAAGTTGGCACATTCAGTGCAATTGTCCATACATACTGAAAAGGAGATATCGCTATGGAACTACGTAAGATTGATTTAAACACAACGACACTGACACTTTCTATTTTCGGTGATCTGGATGCAGCAGGCAGTCGTGATGCACAAACCGACATCGATGATGTGATTTCTAACGATGGTCACCCTGAAATCGAAGTTGATTTTAGCCAGGTTGAGTTTTTAGATTCATCTGGTGTTGGCGCGATTGTTTATATGTTCAAACGTCTGACTGAACGCGAGCGCAACATGCGACTTGAAAATGTGACGGGTCAACCTCTTGAAATTATGAACTTGCTGCGTATTGGCCACGCTATCCCAGTAAATTCAAAAAATCCTGCAAATTCATGAAGACCCACTAAGCTAGAAGTAACAAAAAATAATAAGAAAAATTAGAAACATAGGACGTTGGCATGAAAATACTGAAAAACTACATAGCCCTTTCTCTGTCCGCTCTCGTTCTGGGTGGCTGTACTAGCTATCCTGAACAAGGCACAGGGGGTTTGGCTGAAAGTTACGATTCTATTAACTATCAAAACTCAGACTTCTCTCCTGTCATGCCAGACGAGCCTCTTGGTCCGGAACATGGATTACGCTTTGATTGGCAGCTCGCTAAATTGCACCTTGATGCTTTGATTCAAGAAGGTGCTCGTTGGTGTTTCCCCGCTGCTGTTGTTCAAGCAATCGAAAAGCAAAATCGTATTGCTCGCGAACTTCAAGGTGGTCTACTACTGGATGCAGCCAACGACTTAGTGATCCAAAGAAAACGCCTAAATGAACTTGAGGTCCAACTGGATTACGTAACTTCACAAGCCCGCTGTGAGCCACCACAAAATGAAAATCAATTTAGAATGCAACTGTCGGTTATTGAACAGTTGTATGACCTACTTAATGTTGACAACCAATTTGCGGAAAACTCGACTGAAGTAAATCCTAAGTATATGGGAAGACTGGCCGAGGCGACCACTTTACTTAAAGAACACCAATCTCTAGACCTCGTTGTTACCGGCCATGCAGATGCGACAGGTACCGAAGAATACAACGATAAGTTAGCACTTGGACGAGCGAAACAAGTCGAACGCTACCTGACTATATTTGGCCTAGGCGCTCAACGAATCAAAGCCGTCTCTGTTGGCGAAACCGTCCCTCTTTTTGAAGGTGACTCCGACGGCACACGTTTAACTAACCGCCGAGTAAGTATCGAAGTTATCTCGCCTAAGAATGCCGAGAAAATGGGAGGTGGATTATGAAATTATTGATCGCTTTTATCATCACCCTATCGTTATGCTTTGCGAATGTCGTCAATGCTAACGATGAGTTTTCAGACGCGGTTCAAGTCGGTGACCTTATCCAAGTTAACGTACCCGGTGAAAGTACCTTAAACACGGGGTTCCAAGTGGATAAGCGTGGCCGTATTACCCTTCCTGAAGTAGGCGCTGTGTTTGTTGCAGGTTACGACAGTGAGCAGCTTAACAAAGTGGTTCTAGAGTCGCTGGCAACCGCCTATAAAGATCTTTCGAACGCTTCAGTCTATGTAAAAGAGCAGCAAATCATCATCTACGTACAAGGTTATGTAGAACAGCCTGGTGAATACACGCTCGCATTAGGTTCTAGCATCCAAATGGCACTTTACGCTGCGGGTGGTTTACGCCCGGGCGCGCAACTGGATAAGCTGATTCTTAAGCGAGGCGCAGACAAGAAAGAGTTTAACTACAAACGATTCCTTGATTCAGGAGACGAGTCAGCATTACCTACTCTTCAATCACTGGATTCACTATTCGTTCCAGCTTCTCCATTAGTCGGTAACATCGAGCAAGAGTTTGACGCAGCAAAGCTTGCTAACTCAGGTGACAGTGCTGATTCTCGTAACTCCATCAAAGTGTTTGGTGAGGTGAACGCGCCGGGTTCGTTCACTTACAAAGAGAACACCGACCTTGTCGACGTACTTATGCGTTCGGGCGGCGTAACTCGTTATGCCAGTGTTGAGCAAATCCGAGTGATTTCGAACAACACCCCAACGCTATTCAACCTAAAACGTTACTTAGATTCTGGTGACGAAAGTCTGCTTCCAATTTTACGCCCGGGTGCGACCATTTTCGTTCCCAAGCAAGAAGAAGAGATCAAATCCGGCGCCAACATGGTTTACGTAATGGGCGAAGTCGCAGCCCCTGGTGCTTTTGAAGGCAAAAGAGACGCGACCTTTATGGATATCTTGGCGAATGCGGGCGGCCCAACTCGATTTGCAGAGTCACGACAAATCCGTGTTATCAAAGCAGATGGCAGAGTGCTTAAATTCGATTTAGCGGCTTACACTGAAGGCTTACCTAACTCTAACCCTCCTAGCATCAAAGCTGGTGACGCGATTTTCGTTCCCGAGAAAACCGACATGAACGAGAAGTCTTGGTTGAAAATTACGCCAGACCGAGCGGTTAACGTGATTGGTGAGGTGAATCGACCTGGTCGTATTGAATGGTCAGATGAAATGAACTTCATGGGGCTATTGGCACACGTTGGCGGCCCTACGCTACGCGCAGACACATCAAAAATTGAAGTCGTGACTGGTAGAAAGTTGGTTGTGTTTAACCTTGATGATTTTATTCGAAATGGTGCGCCACGTGATCAAATGCCACAAATTCTCGCGGGTTCTATCGTGCGCGTTCACGACTTGCCACAAGATCCTTCAGACAATAAATCACAATGGGTTCGTCAAAGCTCTGATGCTTCGATCTACATCTTTGGACAAGTGAATGCGCCTGGTCGTTACCGCTTCACCAAAGACATGCACTTCCTTGATATCTTGTCAGCGGCTGATGGCCCAACAAAGGATGCCGACATCCACAATGTTCGAGTAACGCATCGTGACAAAACCTATTCGCAAGTAAGCAAACTTAACTTATCACTGTACTTCGAAACCGGTGACGAATCGTTACTGCCAAACGTAACCACTGGCGACACGATTTACATCCCAGAGAAAGGCAAAAACTGGTTAGATACACCGAAAGAAGAAACCGTTCGTGTGCTTGGTGCGATTAACAACCCAGGGCGTTATGTATTCAACGACAACATGACCATTCTAGATATTCTGGCAGAAGCTGCAGGCCCTACCGACAATGCTTACGTAGAGAAAATTACCATCGTCAATATGTCTTGTTGCCAAGGTCAGGCTCGTACTTTTGACCTTGTTGAATTCAGCAAAACGGCGAACATTTACAACCTGCCGGTGCTGCGCGCCGGTGACACGATTTACATTCCAGACCGTCGCGAAAGTTTTATTGAGAAAGCACGAGTCGGACTTGATGACATACTGCGTATCACCACGACCATCGTATTAATAGGAGCTTTATAATGACTATTTCAGCGACCCATGCCGAAGTCGAGCAACTGTATTTAGCTTCTGAACTTAACGGCCAAAAATCAATATGCGTCACCGCCTGCCATTCAGGTGACGGCGTAACATCTATTGCAACCGCATTAGCCGAGCGTTTTCTTCTTGCGGGTCATTCTACGCTTTATGTTGATCTCAACTTATTCAACCCTGCTTTCAAAGATTTGAATATGCTAGAAGATAATCAGCAAGGTCAATTGATTGAACATGTTGAATCTCAGCGTACATTTATCGGTGTCCCTGCTCCACAAGTTGCTTCAACGCAATTGGCTTATAAAGATCCGACAACGTTACAAAAAGTGGTCAACAAATGGTTAGAGAAATACGACAGAGTCATCATTGATACCTCACCGCTTCTCAACATAAACAAAGGAAACATTCCGGCGCAGTCTGTGGCGAGTGCTTGTGAAAGCACACTAATGGTTGTCGCTTATGGTGAAACTTCGAGTCACCACCTAGAACAAGCGAAAAAGCTGCTTGATGCACAAAGTATCAATCTAATGGGCTGCGTGATGAACATGAAACAAAAACCTAGCTTTGCACAAGAGTTGGTCAGACAAATCAATCGAATGAAATTCATCCCCGCTAAGTTTCGCGATAGCTTGGCAAACAAGCTGTATCAAAATGAGTTTTTGAACCTTCCGATGTAACTTTCTTTTGCTACTTTCTGGCTGTCATTAAACCATGACAGCCACCTATCTTATTAGACTTCAAGCTCCAACAGTTCTGAATAAATAAAAACCAAATTGAGTGTTTTTGGCGAAAATATGACTAAAAATACGATTTTAAAAACTATTCAACGCATTTCACGCACGCAAGCTGTGGTCTTACCACCTTTAAACTCATCCAAAAATCAACAGCCCCACACCTAACTTTAGCGGTAATGTGACACAGGCGGTTAAAGTGCCATGTAAATCGAATCAAAGATGGAATTCGTACGATTATTCCCTAAGATTATAAATAGAGGTGGTTTTTGACGAATTTGTAATAGTTTGACAAAGTTATCCGATGGCTGTTGAAACACAGTGGATGAATTAGCAAATCACACTTCACTGACTTTGCACGTTTATCTATTCAAACTTCACCCATCCCTCCTTCTGCTCAAATGGTTCAAATACACGGAAAGGATCACCATCGAGCAATTTAGATAATCAATTTACCTTGGTTACCTTAGTTGTATTATTAAAGAGAAAGGAAACTCAATATGAAATACAAGTTAAGCTCCGTATTTTTGTTAGTAGCAGCAGCCAGCGGTAATGCTAACGCTGGAGAATGTGGCAGCGTAACAATTGCAGATATGAACTGGAACTCTGCAACACTGATCGCCAATATCGACCAATTCATCCTTGAACATGGTTATGGGTGTGATGCTGAACTTATCCCTGGCGACACTATGCCAACAGGCACGTCTATGATCGAAAAAGGCCAGCCTGATGTTGCACCTGAACTTTGGAGCAACAGCTTAAAAGACGCATTAGATAAAGGTGTTGAAGAAAAACGTCTTCGCTACGCAGGTAAAGCACTTGTGAACGGCGGCGAAGAAGGCTTTTGGGTTCCAGCTTACCTAGTAAAACAGTACCCTGAAATGGCAACCATCGAAGGCGTACGCAAAAACGCAAGCTTATTCAAACACCCTGAAGACCCAGATACATCTGCATTCTACAGCTGCCCTGCAGGCTGGAACTGTCAGATCAGCGCCGGAAACCTGTTTAATGCTCTTGAGCTAAAAAACAGCGGTTTCACGATTGTTGATCCAGGCTCGAGTGCCGGCTTATCTGGCTCTATCGCAAAAGCTTATGAACGTGAAGAAGCTTGGTTTGGTTACTACTGGGCACCGACGGCTGTGCTAGGTAAATACGACATGGTTAAAGTCGACTTTGGCAGTGGCGTTAATGAGGAAGAGTTCCTTAACTGTACCACTAAAGAAGATTGTGAATCGCCAAAAGCGACCATGTACCCGCCTTCACCTGTTCACACGATTACCACTGAAAGTTTTGCGTCACGTGCTCCTGAAGCATACGACTACTTTACTAAACGTGGTTTCACGAACGACAAAATGAACTCGCTACTTGCTTGGATGGAAGACAACCAAGCTGATGGCGAAGAAGCGAGTCTGCATTTCTTAAGTGAATTCCCAGAAGTATGGCACCCATGGGTTTCTGAAGAAGTGGCTAAGAAAGTTGAAGCAGAGCTGTAAGAGCTTGATTTAATAACAAGTAATTACGCTTCAACAATAAAACAGAAATAACGTCGCTATACTTGATGTTATTCATGATTCGGAGCCCTTTTCATTAGCGATTTTCTTATCGCATGGACAAGTGGCTCCGAACTATAAGGATATAAAATGGCTGACAGCAATTGGTTATCAAGCTTTCCAGAGATGGAACGCGGTGATTTACGAACCATAAAAAAGACGCTAGATGGCGCATACCGTGAATTTTCCCGTGAATACGGCGAAATGATTGAATCTCTCTTTGACCCTCTTCTTTCATTCCTCGTTTGGTTTGAAAAACTCCTTATCTCAACACCTTGGATTATAGTCCTGGCTGTGTGTACCAGCCTTGTCTACGCAGCAAGCCGTTCTTGGAAACTGGCTCTAGGCTGTGTTGCTTCTCTACTTCTCATTGGTTACTTTGGAATGTGGGAAGACACCATGCGGACGCTCAGTATCATCACTGTATGTACCTTGGTTTCAATATTCTTGGGCATTCCGATTGGTATTGCGATGGCTCGTTCAAATCGAGCTCAGTCAATTGTTACGCCGATGCTCGATATCATGCAAACCATGCCTGCGTTCGTTTATTTGATTCCAGTGGTAATGCTACTGGGCATCGGTAAGATTCCAGGGCTAATCGCCGTGGTTATCTACGCGATTCCACCTGTAATTCGTCTAACTAACCTAGGCATACGCTTAGTTGATAAAGAAGTCCTTGAAGCCGCTACCGCTTTCGGTGCGAGCAAAAAGCAACGCTTATGGGGTGTTCAACTTCCTCTAGCAATGCCAACGATCATGGCGGGTATTAACCAAACCATCATGATGGCACTGTCTATGGTTGTTATCGCATCCATGATTGGTGTGAAAGGCCTAGGACAACCGGTTCTCAAATCGATTACTAACCAGTACTTCACATTAGGCTTGATGAATGGTTTCGCCATCGTTGCCCTCGCAATCCTTTTTGACCGCGCTTCACAAGCGTACGCAAGAAGAACTAATGCGCATTTAGGAGGATTCAAGCATGACTAAACCATTGATTGAAATTAGTGGTCTGTACAAGGTGTTTGGACCGAAACCAATGTCTGTTATGAACCGAGTTCAAAACGGCGAACACAAAGATCAGATTCTTGCGGATACGGGTCATACCGTTGGTTTGAAAGAGATCAACCTTGAGATTAACCGTGGTGAAATCTTCGTTATCATGGGGCTTTCTGGCTCGGGTAAATCGACGCTGATTCGCCACTTCAACCGTTTGATTGACCCGACTCAAGGTAAAATCATGGTTGAAGGCATTGATGTGATGAGCCTCAACACTAAACAGCTAGAAGAGTTCCGTCGTCATAAAATGTCGATGGTATTCCAACGCTTTGGCTTAATGCCTCATCGCACTGTGGTTGAAAACGTTGCGTACGGGTTGGAAGTACAAGGCATCAAAAAAGAAGACCGTTTAGCGAAAGCCAACGAATGGTTAGAAACGGTGGGCTTAAAAGGTTACGGCAAGCAATACCCAGCGCAACTTTCAGGTGGTCAGCAACAACGTGTTGGGCTTTCGCGCGCTCTGTGTACTAACGCTGAAATCTTGTTAATGGATGAAGCCTTTTCGGCACTCGACCCTTTGATTCGAAGTGAAATGCAAGACCAGCTTATTGAACTTCAAGAGAAGCTTCATAAGACGATTGTTTTCATCACACATGATCTGGACGAAGCACTCCGCCTAGGCGATAGAATCGCAATTTTGAAAGACGGCGAGTTAGTACAACAAGGCACACCACATGAGATTCTGCTAAATCCAGCCGATGATTACGTGGAAGCGTTCGTGAAAGACGTAAACCGTGCTCGTGCACTGACCGTTGAAACCGTTATGCAGCCTCCTCTGTATCGAATCACATCAGAAACGATTGAAGGTGCTCTGGCACAGATGAAGATGCTGAAAAACGATTACGCTTATCACGTAACGGATGACGGCTATCAAGGCCTAGTCACACAAGAGAGCCTACAAGACGCAGTTGAAGATTCATCGGTACATGATTTTAGTGATGAGATATACGAAGAAGTCCCTGCCATCTTACCAGATGCGGTGATTGAAGAAGTGCTACCGGACACTATGTCTTGTGACTACTCTCTTCCAGTTGTTGATGAAGACGGTAATCTAAAAGGTGAACTCGAGAGAAGCGCTGTTGCTGATATCTTCTCAGAAAGTAGCGAGGAAGAAGTAGAAGCCGACCCAAAGCCAAAGATTGATAAAGCTTCGTAGTCCTACTTTTCGTGATTTAAAGCTCGGCTGTTTAAATTATCGCTATTTGCGTTATCGCTATTTGCGTTATCGCTATTTGCGTTATCGCTATTTAGATTAGCCCAAACTGCTTACCCCGCTCTAAGACCACTGTTGTTAATTCACTGCAGTGGTCTTTTTTATTTGTATCGGGCTCGTTTTCTTCTGAGATCTACCCGCACCTTAGGCTTTATAGGCACCTAAGTTTATATTTCATAAGAGAAAACAAAATAAAATCAGTCCGTTAGGTTTGTCACAAACCCAATAGCAAGATGAGTGAGATGCCAATTAAATGCTCTATTTGTACGGCAACCAGTTGAAATTATTCTAGAAAATGACTAAAACTTAATAGTATTAACAGATATTAAGCTCAATAAAAGGACTTAGTTTGATGAATTCTACTTTAGCGTCAGACGCAGCTACAAATCTAAACTCACAACAAGTGAGCGAGCTTGTCGATGAAAGCGTTCTGGAGCAAATGATTCGCGATACAAGTGCGGACATTATCCCTATCTTGATCGACCATTATGTCGAAGAATCACAAACACGCTTGGTCGCTATAAAAGAGGCAGTCACGCAGAAAGACGCTCAAACACTTGAGTTCGAGGTCCACACTCTCGGCAGCACAGCGCTTTCGTTAGGTAATCGCCCTTTGGGTGAATTAGCTCGAGCTTTAGAAAAGCTATGTTTAGAACAGAGTCATGATGCGGCATTTCGACAAGTTGATGAATTACTAGAGCTCGCAGAGCGTTCAATAAAAGCCTTGCTTGAAAGGAAAGAGGCAGGCTTCAGCTAGCTTTGCATGTTCATTATCGGTATCAGATTAAAAACTCAAAACAGTCGTTATTAATATAGTCGCCATAAGATGGGCTCCATCATGAACAGCAATGCGAGAAGTTATACAGGCCGCTTCTTAAAAGATTGCATGTGGTAGATAACAAATACACAAGACTCGTATTGATGGTTGCATATCACTATGTTATTGATTGGTTAGGATAAAGTTTCAAAAGGAATACACAATGCGCCCTAAGGTATTGTTAGTTGAAGACTCCACCTCACTCGCCGTACTCTACAAGCAGTACGTAAAAGACGAGCCCTATGATATTTTCCACGTCGAAACCGGCGCGGAAGCTAAGACCTTCATTGAAAGGCACTCTCCACAGCTTGTGATTCTCGACCTTAAGCTTCCTGACATGCCAGGCGAAGAAGTCTTAGATTGGATTACTGCTAACGAAATACCGACCGCTGTCATCATCGCGACAGCGCATGGTTCAGTAAACATCGCGGTAGACCTTATCCAACGCGGTGCAGAAGACTTCTTAGAGAAACCCATTCAAGCCGATCGACTCAAGACCTCTGTTAGCTTGCATCTAAAAAGAGCGAAACTCGAAAACCTCGTCGATAACATGCAAAGCAAATTCGATCGTGATCGTTTTCATAATTTCATTGGCTCTTGCCTACCCATGCAGGCGGTTTACAAGATCATTGATTCGGTAGCACCAACCACTGCCAGCGTGTTTATTAACGGCGAAAGTGGTACTGGTAAAGAAGTGTGTGCGGAAGCGATTCACCAAGAGAGTCAGCGTAATGGTAAACCCTTCGTGGCCATTAACTGCGGCGCTATCCCTCGAGACCTAATGGAGAGTGAAATCTTCGGTCACGTTAAAGGTGCGTTTACCGGTGCGACAACCGACCGGAAAGGTGCAGCAATGCAAGCGCATGGCGGTACCCTATTTCTCGATGAGCTTTGTGAAATGGAACTGGAGATGCAGAAGAAGCTCCTCAGATTTTTGCAAACTGGTACGTTTACTCCACTCGGTGGCAACCGCGAGATTAAAGTGGATGTCAGAATTATCTGTGCGACCAACCGCGATCCACTGGTTGAAGTAGAAGAAGGACGTTTTAGAGAAGACCTTTACTATCGTGTTCACGTTGTGCCTATCGAAATGCCACCGCTTCGCGAGCGAGGGAGTGACATTGTCACTCTTTGCAATCATTTCTTGAAGCTGTACGCGAAGCAAGATAAGAAGAAGTTTAAATCAATAGACAAAGAAACGCAGAATCTACTTAAACGTTATGCGTGGCCAGGCAATGTGCGTCAGTTGCAAAACATCATCCGTAACATAGTGGTGTTGAACAATGAAACGAGCGTGACTAAAGACATGTTACCGCCTCCGATTAATAAAGTAGATGCCGCTCCATCATCTAAATCAGTGACACCAATTCGAGTAACTGCGCCTCAACCTGCAGTTGTTGAAGCACCAGAAGCTAAGTTGCCACCGATTACTCCGGAAGAGTTGGAACAATCGTCAGTTGCTCAAGCTCACAATGAGCCGATGACGCCTGCATTTACCACAAGCGAAGGTGCTATTCGTCCAATGTGGCAAATAGAACGTGAAGCCATTCAACATGCCATCAATCATTGCGATGGGAATGTGTTAAACGCTGCTGTGCTGCTAGAACTTAGCCCTTCTACTGTTTATCGTAAGAAACAGGCTTGGGAATCGGAAGATGAGTACAATCAAGCCTAACCAAGGTGTACTCGACATAAACCTTCATGAGATTTGGCTGTTGATCGACAGCCAAACTTTTGGAGGCATAGAAACGCATGTTTTAGAATTAGCACAAGGCCTGATATCGGAAAGCGCTCAGTATTCAGAGGCTGTTCGTATCGTTCTTTTGACTAAGTTTAATCCTGAAGCGATCATCGTTGAAAAGTTGAATGCGCTGAACATCCCTTTTAGTTACCTCTCCGATTTAGCCTCATGTTCTGTAGATTCAAATGGCAATAGCGCGACACAGCTGAAACGTGCAGTTCAACATTATCAACCAAGGCTTATCCATGCTCATGGTTACAAAGCCAGTTTGGTCAGCAAGTTAATCAAGCTTCCGCCTCGTTTCAACAACACAAAGCAAATCACCACTTATCACGCAGGTGAAACCCCAACAGGCAAAGTATGGCTTTATGATTGGCTCGACCGTTACAGCAGTTTTCTTTCTGATCAGTCGCTCGTGGTCAGTGAAAAGATTAAAGCGAAAGTGCCGAGTCAAACCCATCAATTGAATAACTTTGTTAAAATGCCAAGCGGGTTAACATGCTCCCCTTCATCAAGCCCATTCCATGTTGGTTTTGTGGGGCGATTGAGCCATGAAAAAGCGCCTGATCGATTTGTTGCATTAGCCAAACAGTTTCCTGATGTTCGGTTTGAGCTTTTTGGTGACGGGCCAGAAATGGACATCTTAGTTAAATCGCAGCCTGATAATGTGACCTTTCATGGGCATCAGACCAATATGGACGACGTCTGGAGCCAAATCGATCTGTTAATCATCCCTTCTCGCTTTGAAGGCTTACCTATGGCGGCATTAGAAGCCATGATTCGTGGCATTCCCGTTCTCGCCACCTCAGTTGGTAACTTGCCTCAACTCATCGAGCATCAAGTTAACGGCTACCTTGCAAATTCAGAAGCTGAGCTAGAACAGTTTTTATCTTTGTGGATGTCATTGACGAACGAGCAGCGTGACTCTCTCAAGAGTCACGCGATAGAAACCGTGAAAAACCAATACTCTCCACAAGCCGTTGTCCCGCAGTTGTTGGAAATCTATCAACTCGACCGTTAATTCTAGCCTTAGTCGATAACTGGTTATTTGGGCTTGATGATTTAAGTACTTTAGTCAGTTTTATACTGATTCTCAAAATGACAAAACTCACCTCAAGGCTACGCCCTCACTTAATAATCCAACATTAAATCAGTAAGTTAAACAAAATGCATAACTGGCACTCACTTTGCAATCTTTAACATCAGGCGTAACTACGTCTTAAAAAGATTACGAGCCGAGTCCTAAAGAGTTTATTTGCCAATAGAGGTCACAATGGTCAACCCTGAAGCCAATAGATTGCCAGTCATCATCACGATCAGCACCTTGTGTGTTGGGCTTGGTGTTGTTTGGTACTTTGTGCCTCACCCTGCTGTCATTGTGGCGCTCGCTCTTGTGCCATTGGCCGGGTTATTCGTGTTAAACAAAACATTCTGGTTAGTTTTACTGTTCGTTGTCTTTTCATTTTTCCGAATTCACGAAGCTATACCTCAGCTCTATTCGCTAAAAATACCGCTGATGCTTTCATTAGGCGCTCTGTCGGCTCTTCTATGGCATGCATTAATCAGTAAAGAACTTAAAATCTTCTGGCACCCTTGTTTAAATTGGCTCGCCATATTTTGGGTATTGGTTTTCATTGGTATTATCTTCGCGTCCAACAGGCCAATAGCACTAGCAGAATTCAAGGGCGTTTATTGGAAAATTATCGTGATGACGCTTGCGATTACTTGGCTAGTAAACACCACTGAAAATCTCGCAAAAACCGCGATGACGATTATCTACGCTGGCGCTTTAGTCAGCTCTATTGCCGTGTACAACTCAGTAAATGGTATTGGGCTTGTCGAGGGCTCACGCGTGACTATTGGCCGCGATTTTGGCTCTATGTTAGGTGACCCGAACGACCTAGCACTGGTACTGATGTTCCCACTCGCCTTTACAATAAGCCAAGCCACTACGACTGGCATCTCACGATCCAAACGTTTAATCAGTGCCTTAGTTTGTCTGTTACTGCTCGCCGCCATTATTGCCACTCAAAGCCGTGGCGGATTACTGGGTTGTATTGCGGTGATTGGTATTTTTGCGTGGAAGCTAGTGCGCTCTAAAGTTCTCTTAATCTCAGTGGGAACTGTCGCGGCCGTGGTGCTCTATTTAGTTGCTGGTATCTCAGACAGATCTTCTGGTGGTGCCGCTGAACAAGGTATCGATGAATCTGCAATGGGTCGAATCTATGCTTGGGAAGCAGCAATAAAGATGGCAGTTGAGAATCCACTGACCGGCGTAGGGTTGAACAACTTCTTCTCGAACTACTTCTTTTACAGTTCGCATTGGGACGGACTGAATCACGCCGTTCACAGTACCTGGTTTGGTGTGTTGGCAGAAACAGGCTTTATTGGTCTGATCATTTTTGTCTGCCTTATCGTTTCTTTGATCAAAACCTCTCGCTCTACGCTAACGAGGTTAAAAAACTCGGCCACAGAAATCGCCCCCGAACTCAATGCGGTCGCCTATGCGATCTATGCAGGTCTGATTGGAACAATCGTGTCGGGTACATTTTTGACTCAAGGCTTCAACTGGCCGATTTATATCCTCGCAGCACTCACAGTTTGCGTCTCAAATGTATCTCAAACTGCCTGTCAAAATGAGAAAACCTAAAAGACACATTTTAACCTATTGAAAATATTATATTTATTAGATGGCACAATATATGAAAGTACTTCTATATAACAAAAAAGAGGATTTTCATTATGACGTCAGTATCTATACATCAATTCAAACATTGGCTTAAGTTTCATCCTAATTCTCGAATTAGAAATGTGTTTTTCATTTTGAAAAACATCAGAAGCGCAGAGCTACCTACCCCTAAACTATTTAATCGCTGTCTATATCAAGCGCACAAGCTAGTGGTGAATCTGGTTTCTGGCTTTACGCGATTCTTCTACTGGACTCCGGCTTTCAAAGGTCGTGTGGCTCAATGTGGCAAACGCCTGTATTTGTATGGAGGTCTGCCTTTCGTCAGCGGTCCAGTGCAAATTACGATTGGCGACAACTGCCGTATCTCTGGCCACACGACATTCTCTGGTTGTACTCAACAACTTGAAGGCTTGGAACACCCACTATTGTCGATTGGCAACAACGTCGACATTGGTTGGCAGTCGACTATCGCTGTTGGAGGTAAAGTGGTTATCTCTGACAACGTACGAATCGCAGGCGGCGCTTTTCTATTTGGATACTCTGGACACCCGCTTGATGCAAAACGCCGAGCGCTAGGTGAAGGTGACGACCCTCAGCAAATCGGTGACATCATTCTTGAACCCGATGTATGGCTGGGCACGAATGTAACAGTCAAAGGTGGCGTAACCATCGGCGAAGGTGCCGTAATAGCCGCAGGCAGCGTAGTAACAAAGAATATTCCTGCCTTCGCAATCGCAGGTGGCAACCCAGCTCGAGTTGTCGGTCACATCAAACCCGTTGAAGTGACAGAATCCGATATGTTCGATTCGTTAGAGACTCATGGAGGTGACCATGCGTGATTTAATCGTATTTGGTGAAGACTTTGGTGGCCTACCTTCATCGACTCAACATTTAGTTCGTCACCTTGCTAAGCAACACAAAGTCTTATGGATCAACTCTATTGGCTTAAGACAACCGAAGCTGTCCGCCAAAGATGTTAGCCGAGCGTTCAACAAGTTGTTTGGTAAAACCAAGGCCGTAACTCAAAACATGCTCGACTCTGAGGGACACGACAACATTACTATCGTTAACTTAAAGACAATCCCTGCGCCTGCTTCTAAATTTTCTAGAAAGTTGGCTCAGCAAATGATGTTGCGCCAACTAAAACCCGTTATTGCGGAGCTTAATCTTAAAGCGCCTATCCTTTGGACTTCTCTTCCGACCGCTGTTGATCTGTGCGGGCACTTAGGCGAGTCATCTGTGGTTTATTACTGCGGCGATGATTTTAGCGCGCTGGCTGGTGTTGATCATGACACCGTTGCACAGCACGAATCGGAACTGATCGATAAATCGACGCTTATATTCGCGGCTAGCAAAAAGTTGATGGATAAATTTCCAAAGCATAAAGCTCACTTGCTACCACATGGTGTCGACGTAAACCTGTTTTCAACACCCGCACCAAGAGCAAAAGATTTACCAAGCAACCACCGCCCTATTGCTGGTTTTTATGGCAGTCTTTCTAAATGGCTTGATTATGAAATGATTGATCATGTTGCGAATGCGATGCCGGAATGGGACTTTGTTTTCATTGGTCCAAACGAGCTTGATACGCTCATGCTGCCTAAGTTGAGTAACGTTCATTACCTTGGCCCTCGTCCACACCACACACTACCAAGCTATTCTCAACACTGGGATGTGAGCTTGTTGCCGTTTGTTGATAATGAGCAGATCCGAGCTTGTAGCCCTCTCAAACTTATGGAATACCTTGCGGCGGGCACACCAATTATCACAACACCGTTCCCTGCTTTGGTTCCATACCAAGAGCACGTGACCACGGTTGGCAGTGCGAACCAAATGATTTGGGCGCTTGATCATGCGCGCCAACTAAGCAATTCACCTATCTCTGTCGTCGAACAAGAGAGCTGGGAGAACCGTGGTAACTTTGTACATTGGATGTTGGAGCTATTATGAATAATCTGAAATTGCGGTTATTAGTCATCATCAATGCGATGTGGCGCCAACGCTACGTTATCGTTCTGCCAATGCTTATTTTGCCCTTTGTAGGTTTTGGTGTGAGCAAGTTGGCTCCAACTAAATATGACGCGCATACCAGTATGTTGATTCAAGAAACGGCCAAGATGAATCCATTCTTGGAAGACATTGCCGTTTCGACGATGCTCAAAGATCGACTTAACGCATTGAGAACACTGCTTCACAGTCGACATGTGCTTTACTCGGTCGCTGATGAACTGCAATTAACCACGCCAGATATGCCTGAAATTGAGAAACAAGAGATCATTACTGACCTGTCTCAACGTCTAACGGTGACTCAGCTTGGAAAAGATTTTCTAAAGATAAGTCTAACGTCGAACACACCAAATGGAATGGAAGCGACGCTGCGCTCGGTAAGTGAACATTTCATTGTACAGTTACTCGCACCGGAACGTTCATCGATTGAAGATTCAAGTAACTTCTTGAAAATCCATATCGACAAACGTAGCGCAGAGCTTGCAGAAGCAGAAGAAGCGCTAGCTGCATACATGAATGAGAATGTTCATTCGACGCCTGAGGTACAGAGCCAAAGTTTGAATCGCTTAGCTTCACTCAAACAAACACTGGCAGAAAAAGAGGCCGAGTTATCGGGTGTCGAAAAAAGTTTAGGGTCAATCGACCAACAACTTTCAAGAACCAACCCTGTGATCGGTAAATTAGAAGACCAGATCATCGACATTCGTAGCGACCTTACCTTGTTACAAGCTAAATACACGGACAAGCACAGTGCTGTGCAAGCTAAAGTGCGTGAGCTAGACAGACTAGAGAATGAACGTAAGAGTTTGCTCGAGGTAACCCAGCCAACGATGAACAGCGACCAGCTTTGGGACATCGCAAGTAGTACGACACTGAACAAACTTTCTGATACCCAACCTCTTCTGGTCACTCAATTACACAGCCTACAGCTGGTTCGTGCTCGCTTTGAGTCTTTAACTGAAGAGACCAAAAGCCTTCGAACTATGATTTTCGAATTAGAACACAAGGCCAATAACTTCGGCGAAAATGCAAAAGAGATGTACCGCCTTAAACGTCAAGTTGAAATCAAACGTCAACTATATGATGAACTGACAGAGCGTTATGAAATGGCTCAACTAACGGGTTCGCTTGGTGTATTTGAGCAAAACAAACGTGTGAAGATTATCGATTTGCCTTTCACACCGAGTGTCAAATCTAACATGCCGACTTTTGTTTTTATTCTGGCTGGATTCGTTGCAGGTATCGGACTGGGTATTGGTTTAGCGGTATTGTTTGAACTGTTTGATTCTTCAATCAAACGCAAAGACGAAATCGAAGATATCTTGGGTGTCCCTGTGATAACGGTGATCCCTAAAATGAGCTAGTCAGCCTCAAAGCCATTTTTGACTTGCTAGATTCACAGCTTTCAAATTTCCTAGCTTCGTGCTTCCTAGCTTTCTAGTTTCCAAGCTTCGTGCATCCTAGAGCAAAACGCCAACACTCGGTTGGCGTTTTGTTTGTTTAAAGCCCCAAGTTCTAATGCTACTCTCGATTTACCCAAGCCCTATGATTCAACCTGCCATTCAATCGTATTTTGTTTTGATTCCCATTTTGAGAAATGAAAACCGCACTGGAATTGAATAACATAAGTAACTGAAAAATAAAGATTATTTAGTTGGCACAACTTCTGCAATCTCCTTGTGTAGTTAAACGTTTTAAAGAATTTACTTCAATAGAAACGTCAGAAAGGCGAAACAACAATTATAAAGGCAGGGTCCAAACTATGAATACGCATTTAACGAAGCATGGCAAAAAGATCATACACGTTGTTCAGCACCTTGCACCGGGTGGATTAGAAACCCTAACTCTGGATTTGCTCCGCCTTGCTAAACCAACAGACCAAGTGTTGATTGTCAGTTTAGAGGGTACTAAACAAGAGTCTATAAACAACTGGCCGAAGCTAGAGCCATACAAAAAGCAAATCGTCTTTTTGGATAAAGCACCAGGCGTACAATTCAATATCATTATTAAGCTAATTAAAGCCTTCAACGCGATTCGCCCTGATGTGGTTCATACCCATCATATTGGCCCACTGTTATACGCTGGTTATGCCGCTCGCGTAACCGGGGTTCCAACTCGAATCCATACCGAACATGACGCTTGGCATCTGAACAACAACAAACGTCGTCGATTACAAGCGCTTGCTTTAAAAGCTGCTCAACCAACGTTAGTTGCCGACGCGACACGTGTTTATAACCAACTACGCACTGCTTTTTCTTATGAGAACATCATTACCATCAAAAATGGCGTTGATTGTGAGAAGTTTAAGCCGATGTCGAAAGAACACGCGAGAGCAAAACTAAACCTGCCGACAGACAAACACATCATCGGTTGTGCAGGTCGACTAGAACATGTCAAAGGCCAAGACCAACTTATTAAAGCACTGACTCTTTTACCTGCAAACATGGTTGTCGCATTGGCTGGCGGCGGTACTAAACGCAATCAACTAGAGCAACTGACTAGCCGCTTGAATCTGAGTGACCGAGTCATCTTTCTTGGCTTAGTTGAAGACATGACCACGTTTTACGGAGCGTTGGATACGTTCTGCCTACCTTCACGCCACGAAGGGCTGCCGCTTTCTACACTTGAAGCTCAAGCATGCAATATTCCAACCGTCGCAATGGACGTTGGTGCCGTCGATGAGACCTTGTGCCCTATAAGCGGAACACTCGTTAAAAAAGGCAGTATTACAGGATTAGCCAATGCCTTGTTAGAGAATCAAAATGAACGCTTTTTATCACCTCGACACTATGTTCTTAAGAACTTCGACATCATCAAAATGGTTTCGTCTTACAACGACATCTCAGAAGGAGCTTACGCATGATTGATTGGTTGCTTGCGGGACTTTGTTTGTTTTCAGGTGCGTTGATTGTCTATCATCACGCAGCCTACCCTTTGTTACTGCGTTGGTATGCGAAAAGCCACCCCGCACGCAAAGTTGAAGAGAGTCATCGTTGCTACAAAGAGGAACAGCAAGATTGTACGTTGCCGACCATCACCGTTCTTGTTCCTGCATTTAACGAAGAACAGTGGATCGCAGACAAGATTCGTAACCTTGCTTCACTCGATTACCCCAAAAAGAAGCTGCAAGTCATTGTCGCTTGCGATGGTTGCACCGATAACACAGTCGCCATTGCACAAATGACCATACAAGAAGCGATGTGCAGTGATGTCTATTTTGAGATACATGACCATCAAGTAAACCGAGGTAAAGTCGCGGTTGTTAATGAAGAAGTGACACGTATAACCAGTGATATCACGGCGATGAGTGATGTTTCTGCCCTTATTTCATTGGATGCTTTGCTTATAGCTGCCGCTCATTTTGAAAGTGACAAGGTTGGAGTGGTAAACGCAACGTATCAACTTTGTCCAACAGGCAATGAAGGCGAAAACACGTATTGGCAGTACCAAACCGCGGTTAAAGAGTCTGAGGCTTCGTTAGGTTCTAGCTTGGGTTCTCATGGCGCTTTCTACTTGTTTAGAACACACCTGTTTGAACTGCTTCCACTCAACACTATTAATGATGATTTCATCTTACCGATGCAAATCGTTAAACAAGGTTACATCGCCGAATACGAAACCCAAATGGTGGCATTAGAGCTAGAAGAATCGAACCTAGAAACAGACTTCAAAAGAAGACTTCGTATTTCAGCGGGCAACATGCAACAAGCGATTCGATTATTTGCCTTGTTCAGCCCGAAGTTTAAAGGCATCGCGTTTGCGTTCTTTTCAGGAAAAGGACTTCGCCTACTCACTCCATATTTAATGATTGTGTGCTTAGTGTGCTCAATCTTACTTAGCAACTACTTGGTATTTGAAGCGCTGTTATGGGCTCAAGTTGCCGTTTATACCATTGGCGTCCTTGGCTGCATCTTGCCAAAGCGTCTAGTAAACAAACCTATTTCATTAATCTCTTATTTGATAGTTGGACACTACGCCAACTTCATTGGTGGCATTCGTTACCTAATCGGACTAGAAAACTCACCTTGGACACGAGCAAATCATTAAGGACTTATTATGATGAACATCGAACAGCTATCTACCCAAAACCTATACCAATACAAAATCTCACGTGCTAAACGTACTTTCGATTTTGTAAGCTCACTGATTGCTTTGATTTTGCTAGCGCCCGTATTTCCGTTGATTGCGATGGCGATTGCACTCACTTCTCGTGGCCCTATTTTCTACCGTCAATTGCGCGTTGGTAAATCGACACCGGAGAAAATGGAAATCTTTGAGATCATGAAATTCCGTAGCATGTACGAGGATGCAGAAACGCGTTCTGGTGCAGTTTGGGCTACAGCGAATGATCCACGAATCACACCCGTTGGCCGCTTTTTGAGAAAGACACGTCTTGATGAACTGCCACAACTGATCAATGTACTGAAAGGTGAAATGTCTCTAATTGGCCCACGCCCTGAACGCCCTACTTTTTACACCAAACTAGAGAACGAAATTCCTTACTTTGCTGACCGTACATACGGTGTAATGCCTGGTATTACAGGGCTTGCACAAGTAAATCAAGGTTACGACACCTGTATTGATGATGTACGTCGTAAAGTAGGTTTTGACCACAGTTATGCACTAAGCCTATGTTCGGTTAAGTCTTGGATTGCCGCTGATCTCAGCATCATCTCTAAAACAATCATCGTAATGGTAGATGGTCGAGGTCGCTAAACCAGTATGGTCTAATGTGGATACAAAGCCTGTTTTCTATAAAGCCTTAGGGGGCGATTGGAAAGTCGCTAATGAAACACATAGTGCCGAATTAGCCCACGTTAACTAGACTCGCTGCTCTCGGTTCTCAGTTGAATGGTGTAATAAGGTTTCTTCCCTATCAATTGACGTAAACATTGGCAATGAATGTATAACGCAGATGTGGCTTGAGTTAGGGATTAGAAATTAAGAGCTGAGAGCTCAGAGTTAAGAATTAAGACGAGAAAGCTTATATTCATAGAAAACCACAGCACTTTCGTCAGAGGCTTGCTCAACAAAACCTAGCTTTTTAAGTAAGTTGGCAGAGGCTATGTTTGAACGATCGACACCGCCAATCAGTGTTGACCATGACTCCATTTTAGCGACTTCTGTGATGAAACCCTTCAGTAGCTCACTCGCTAAACCCTTGCCCCAGAACTCTTCTGCAAGCAAGTAGCCAATATGAGCATCACTTTCGTCTTCTACATAAGCGAACAGAAAACCAATCAATTGATTATCGTTGGATTTCACTTGAAGTAAGCGGCTCCCCGACAACATTCGGTCGAGCCAAATTTCAGCCAGCTCACCTGACACAATACCATGAAAGTATGGTGGAAGGTTTTCAACGACTGACGGGATTAGAATGCCAGGTACTCGCTCAAGCAGAGCCGAACGTTCAGGAACAGTAAGTTCACCTGCGACTTCTTCTACTTTTAGTCTTTGAGTTTCAAACGAGATCGCCATGTGTCCTGCCCAGATTATACACCTGAGTTCTCGTGTTGGCTTCGTTTCCAGGCTAAAGCAAACTAAAGAACAGCCACGCCTTCAACTTCAATCACTGAGTTAACATTTGCTCGCTCGATTATCTTGAGTAACGTCGTTTGAACTAATTCATTATCTCGGATTTCGGTTTCACAAGAAAAACGCTCTTCTTGAACACCATCGCCCTCACCCAGCATAAATTGAACCGCGACTTCCGTTGCGAGATCTTTGGTCGTCCCGTAATACGCTAACGTGATTTTTGGGTATCCGTGGTCGCCTTTTTTAACCTGCTTTGCGATACGTTTTTTGGCTTTATCTAAATTCATACAACTTCCTTTTAAGTTTGAAATACAAGGTGACTAGAACACCTTTTTAAACGGTAAGCAATACAATCAGCGTTGGTTATAGAGATTCCCTAGCCTCTTGATACTAATCAAGATGGTACAGTCTTAGCACTTTAAAGAGTGATAGCTAGAACACAGAAAACCTGTTTAAGAAATATAATGACAACATATAAGAACTACGCGCCAAGAAGTGGGAGATGTTTTCGTTGCTGATAAGTTAAGGCTAACTCCAAGCACTGCTTGGTTGGTGCCTTGGGAAGTGGTTCAGTCAGTTTCAAGACGATTGCACGATTACCTTGAAATACCAATGTGCCATCGTGCAATTCTCTGAATGTGTCGATTAGCTTCGTTTGGCAGTTAAAGAACAAGTAATAGTTGTTTGGCGATTTTAATTTCCAATCGATTCGAATTGGACTGCCCGTCTTAACGCTGTAACTCGGCTCGCCCCATTTCAGAGACTCTTCGACTTCACCTAAATCCAAATCAGAGCAAAGCTCAAAGATTAATGAACGCAACTCTTCAAGCCGAGCTCGAACATCATCGGGATACTCAACCTCCGATTCATTTGTTGTGATATTAAAGTCCAGCTCACTTAAAGCATAGAACCTTAAACATTAGCCCAACTTTAAACGAAAAGTGCCAAGCCTAATAAATCATTTTTCGTTTATCTGTTCGTTAGCGGTTTCAAGGCCAGCTTTAAACCGTCCGTATCCTTACAACCAATGTAAACATGCTTTCCATTACTTAAGCTTAACTTAAGCGCTGAACCTATCGATGCATTATACAACCAACCATCGCTCAGCATTCGGATACCAATACCTTGATACCACTTGCTTTGATAAAACGATGTCTCTGTAATGTCTGACACTTCTACATTCTTACGCCAAAAGCCAAAGCCGAAATACCAGCTTAGTACATTGTCTTTAACCTCAATTGTCATGGAGAAAAAGAGCAAAGCAATTAAGCCGTTGATGGCGTGAGCGATTAATGTCCCGGGGTTATTATCAGAGGTAACGACAATGAAAGCACTTATCGCAACAAGGATGAGCAGCAATCCCTTGTTGGATTCCTTACTATAAAACACAGTGGCAACTCCTATAGACAACGAACAATCCACTAACTAGCCAACAGTTATCTTACTGCAGCCTTTCTAAAAAATCGTAGCAAGTAATGCAGGCATACTCCCACAACCAAACCAAGTAGCATCGCCTTGATACTACCAACCCAAAGTATCAAACCAGAATAACCTTGTCCCGGACCTAAGCCTTGTTTATTAATCACATCGACAAACATAAAACCGTTCCACAGCACATGCAGTGAGGCTGTAAATCCATGCACACAAATTGCGATGGTTCCAAGTAACTTGTACTTGCTAATGACTGGTGCGCCACAAAAAATGACAACAAGCGCAAAGGTAAAAATCAGAGGGCCAGACAATACTAAAGTGAGTGTGGTTACTTCAACGTGGCTCTCTATGCCATAACTGTATGTACAAAATACCATTGTCATTGAAAACAAAAGCGAAATGAGTGCGAACCATAGCGTTCTATTCATTGGGGTTCCCTGCCTTAATAGTGGGTTTAGGACAAATTCGATAATCGACAGGAAGAACTAATTACCAAAAATACGGCATGAGAAATGCCCTTGTTACACGACTATTCGATGGACAACTCAGACTTTCATAAACCCAATGTAACGGAAGACTTAGAACACAAGCTAGATAATAAAAATACCACTCACCTTCGCACCTGACTGCATACCTTATTGAGCGCCCTGTTGAACCCAAACAACATTTTCATTTGAAGTTGGAACCTCAAACCAAGACCAAAACAGATCTAACATTTCAGGTGTCATTTCATAAGACTTACCATTCAATTCCGAGTTGCGGCTAAATGCTCTCTGCTTACAAGTCTCAAACGGAACATCAAGGTAGTGAACTTCGCTGTCCACGCCTAGGTTTGATACCCAGCTTGTAAAAGAATCTCGGTTTGATTTACGCCAAAAACCAAAGTCAAAAATCACCGGAACACCCAAGGAAAACAGCTGCATAGCAGACTCCTTGAATAAACCTTGTAGCGTAGCCAGCCGGCGTTCAAAAACTTCACGCTCCATATGTTCGCCATACAAAGGAATCATCCACTCATCAATCGAGAAACGAAAGGCGCCATGCTTTTCTGTAAGCTCTTTAGAGTAAGTCGTTTTACCCGAGCCAATAAAGCCACATACGAAATAGATTTTAGTCATGATGCCCCTTTAGTCTCTTTCTGGCGCATGATTCTTTCTTTTAGCAGTGTACCAATACTGCTAACTACAAACGTAAAAGCAAACGCCACAATTGGTCGATAGAAATCAAACACACCATCCGTCATAAAAAAGTACTGATGAATGGCAACACCAAAACCAACACCTAATGCCAGCTTCAGGTTCTTGAAAATTCCTTGTTTCATGTTCATTCCCTCGTAGAAAGCAACACTATGTATAGGTGAGAGTAACGTTACGACCAGATCTTAAATCAATGCGACATAAACACTGAGATTGAAGTAAGCCGAAAATAACAGCGCTGGGCATTAGTCTTAAATGCTATGTCGGGCTAATTTTTCCTGACGTTCTTGAGTGCATGTTTGATCTTATCGTAAATAAAACTAAGAACCGCACCGACAAAGACAAATAAACTAAGGTCAATCAGAGCAAGCTTAAGACTGAACGGATCTGAAAACAGGTTATAGGTGAATCCCATTTGCAAACCAATAAATTTAGCTAAAAAAATTGTAGGTATGATCAGAAGTATATTCACGTATGACCTGAAAAATTGACTAGAAGTAGAGTTCTAAAGCGCATACTACTTTTGCTCATTTCTCAGGCAAGGAAATAGATCTCGATTTACCCTGAAATGGGGACGAAATATGAATTTTATCGCGATAAGTTTAGCGTTTTGAGTCGCTGTCGACCAATTTGTTATAGCGCATTTGCACCTTCAAGCGCCCATACCATTACACCATCACGCTCAAACTTAGCATGACGTCCATACTCGAAATTTGGGCACATAAAAAACGCATACTTTAGCTGCGCATCTGTAGCTGCAACCTTGTCGATATCTTTTTTAAGTTTTTGATTATTGGTCGGTGTGACTGACGCAAAAACTTCAGCCGCCAAAGTGCCACAATTTGACTCGATATCTGAACCTGGGGCTGTACCTAAATTTAGAGTATATGGAGCTAGTTCAGCGTGATACTCAAATAAAACCTCAATAGCGTTGAATGATGCTAAATAAGTAAATGATTGATTAATCTGTTCAATTACATTCAACTCACGCTCTGAATCCAGCGGATCAAATCCTACACCACCAAACTTCATTTTTGAAAACAATCCGTATGCATCTCGTTCAGAGCGGATTTGTTCAACAGATTTATCGATTGAATTCATGACTAACTGTTTTAGAGCTACAACTTCTTCTTGATCTTTGACACTGATTGTCTTGCGCATAATTTTCTCCTTTGCTTTGACGAATAACATGGATTCCTCCTACCGAAGATTTGCCACACTTATGTGGTACTTAAATGCATCGGAGGCACCATGTCTGATTATTCTTATTTCTGCGGTATCGACCTAGCTAAAAACCACTTCAGTCTTCATGCCGAAGACCAAAATGGTAAGGTCATACTACATAAGTCAGTAACCCGCTCTAAACTACAGATTTCGATAGCAAATATACACTCATTGGTGTCGCACCAATCACACGCGAAAGTGGTCGCTACAAAGGTATGCACGAGATCCAAGGTGCTCGAGCGCAAGTACGCACAGTGCTATATATGGCAATGATGTCAGCCATGCAATGTAACCCCTTATTCAAAGCGACTTATGCTCGACTTGTAGCTGCCGGAAAGCCTAAGAAAGTCGCAATAATCGCGTGTGTTCGAAAGATGGTTGTGACCCTTAACACTATGCTGAGAGATGGCGCCATGTGGGATGAAAACACAGCAAAAAACTAATCATTGACGCCATAGTTGTTTGTTATGTACCTGCCGCCAACAATAATATAAACAAAAGAATGCCACCTAAGATAAACCAACCAGCATTACTTTTTTCTAGTTGCTTTGCCCTAACCTTATCTTCTTCCGATTTTATTCCAAAGAAAAGAGCATCAGAATAATCAATCTTACTTTGTAAATCTTGAACAGATTGACTTGCTTCTGATACTGAATCACATGGCGTCTGATCCGTTACTACAGCAAAATCTCCTTTAAATGCATGAACGGTATATCGATAATTACCAGAGCGGAACGTTTCTTTCTCAAAATTCATATTCAATATGGCATTACAACCAGCATCTTTAGCTAGAGTTTCAATATGCTCACGCGCTTCATCTAGACCTTTAATAAACCGACATTTAATCGAGTTCTGCTTTTCAACAGTTCCATATTTAGGCTTCGAAGCTTTGGTGGTGAAAAACCCCACCATTTCTTTCTTGAAATATACTGTTGGAACTCTAAGTTTCTTCGCAGCCAACCCCCTAGGGTTTGGCGTAGGATCAAACTCTACAACTACATTTTTTACCAATTTAGCTTCATCTGATTTATCTAACAATGCAGAAAAATGTAGAAAGTAACTTTCACCATCATCACCATTTATAAAACCATACTTCTTACTAGAAATATACGATACAACCTTGCCTTTCAAGCTAACTCCTTATGTTGAAAATGTTGTTACCTAACGCTAAATTAACGTGCCAAAAACCATGGCACATACTTTCCACGAGGTGAAAATGCCAAGCGTTTTTGGTCATTGTTAAACGCCTTGTATGGATAATAAGCACTCCAATCGGGTAATGTGAGACCCAGGCTTTAGCTGC